>JAHJHC010000082.1 GCA_018824145.1 Candidatus Omnitrophota bacterium
CGCAAGGATTTACGGCGAGCTTCGATCATGTATCCAGGCGCTAGCGTACCACAGAAGCGAGCCGTAAACCGCAGCGGACGGCAAAATTATTCCAGTGCCAGACAGCCCTAGCCCTCTGGCAAAAAGACACCATGCCCGCCCCGTTCCGACGTATTAAAATTTTAATATGTCGGAACGGGGCCCGCTCGCACAAAAGAAGCCCCGAAACTGCTGGTCTGACTTGGGTAAAAGTGTAACGAAACATTACAAATATTACATTATGAGTAAAATTATTAGCCAGGAGAAGATTTGTCCGCTCAGCTGAAAATTTTCAATTCGCTCCCAAACCTTCTCCTGGCTACTGACATAATCAGTTTTCTATGATTACCTCGCACTCAGGGATAGAGTTTAGGAATTGGCGGCCGTAGGATTTATTTATTATACGGCTGTCGAGTATCGCTATTATGCCTGTATCTTTTTTGCTCCTAATTAGCCTTCCAAATCCCTGTTTGAATCTCAATACAGCCTCAGGTAAGTTGTATTCCAAAAATGCGTCCTTCCCCTTTCTCTGCAGCTCTTCTATCCTCGCCTCTATTATAGGAGAATCAGGGACTGCAAAGGGGAGTTTCGTGATAATCACATTTGAAAGGGCGCTGCCTTGGACATCTATACCCTGCCAGAAGCTATCTACGCCAAATAAAACAGAACCTTCCCTGCTTCTAAATTGGGATAACATCTTGCTTCTTCCCAATCCATTTCCTTGTTTGAGAACATTAAAGCCTCTTTCATTTAAATAATTCTCAAGCTCTTCATAGACAATATTCATAAGAGAATAGCTTGTAAATAAAACAAATGCGCCCCCATTCGTAAGCTCAACGAACTTTTTGATTTTTTCCGATAAAGCCAATGCATATTCACTCACCCTTTCGGGCCTGGGCATGTCCCTGGAGATATAAAGCCTGACCTGATTTTTATAATCAAAGGGTGAGCCAAGTGTCAGCTCTTTTGAGTCGTCGATACCCACCCTCTCTTTAAAATATCTGAATGAGCCATCTCCCACGGAAAGCGTTGCACTGGTAAAAATCATCGCTTTGTGCATAGAAAAAAGCCCGTCTTTTAAAATGTTTCCTATATTTATCGGTGCTGCATTAATAGAGATCTTTTTTGCATATTTATTCTTTGAGCATTCTATCCAATACACGTAATTTTCAAGGGACTGATTTAAAACAACCTCGAGAGAATCTTTTAGCGCATTGATCTTTTTTACATAAGAACCTATCTCCAGCTCATCCTCTTTATTCCTTGCATTCTTCTTAGCGCCTGCCAGCGACTCCGAAAGCCCTGACAGGCTCTCTCCTAATTCATTATACACAAAGTCAGGCCTTCTTATCCTCAATGAATCAGAATCTTGGTGCAATCTATTCTCTTCAAAATATTCCTTGATGTGCCCAAAAAACCTATCGGATTTCTTACGGACAAGCTCTACCCATTCCATGCTATCCTGGTCACCGATAGTCAATAAAAACCCTTTTTGTTTTTTCGGATTAAACAAAAGTTCCATCAGGTATCTGACGGCTGAATTGCTGAAGATAGCGCCCAGATGTTCTGTCGCGACATTCTCTATGCTATGGGCCTCGTCAAATACCAGTGCATCGTATTCAGGAAGCATGCTTTTCTCTTCCTCTATAGCCAAGTTAGAGAAAAACAAATGGTGGTTTACGACCAATATACGCGCATCGCGTATCTTTTCTCTGGCCTTTTGAAAAAAGCACTGCTTTAAATAAGGGCATTTCTTACCAAGACAACTCTCTGTATTGGCTGAGACCATATCCCAAACCTTCGGGTCCGGTTCCTGATCCAGGTCATACAAGGAACCGTCTAGAGTCCTATATGACCAGGCTACAATCCTTGCAAACTCACGTATCTCGAATTCATCATAGAACAGGTCTTTTTGTTTTGACTTCGACCTATCCACTCTTCTTAAACACAGGTAGTTATTCCTCCCTTTTACAAGCACAGCCTTGAAATCCTTATTCAGGGCGTCTTCTAGAAAAGGGATATCTTTATGGATAATCTGTTCCTGCAGGCTTATTGTATTTGTGGAAATAATCGCGAGGGATTCTCTTTCAAGGACATATTGCGCGAGGGGTATAAGGTAAGAAAAACTTTTCCCGACGCCTGTCCCTGCTTCGACTACGATCTTTTCTGAATTACATAAGGCGCTTCTTACGGCCTCTGCCATCTCTATCTGTTCATGCCTTACCTCATAATTTGGCATTGCCTTAGAAATAGGGCCGGATTGGCTGAAGACTTCAGTTATGTAATCACTCATTTTTTGAACAGCTTTATCCTTTTCTCTTCTCCGCTCTTGAGACGCCTTATGTTTGATCTGTGCCTATATATAATAAGAAGACATAAAAAACTCGTGACCACGACTATTTCCGTTGGCTTGCCAAAGACAAGTGTAAGGACAGGTACACAAATAGACGCAACAATAGAAGCCAGAGACACATATCCTGTTATAGAGAATATGACCCCCCATACAAAAAAACCAAGCCAGAATATCTTTGGGATCAGCCCTATTACAACACCTGCACTCGTAGCGACTCCTTTTCCGCCTTTAAATTTCAGAAACACGGGCCAATTATGCCCTGATATTACAGCAAGGCCCGCAATTACTCTGTATAATTCAGGCCGGATTACCGGAGAGATAAAAAGGAATACATCAGCAATATAGGTCGCACATATAAACCCTTTCAACATATCTATTAGAAGGACTATTAACCCGGGAATTTTACCAATGACCCTAAAGGTATTCGTCGCTCCTACATTACCGCTCCCGAATTGTCTTATATCAATACCTTTAAGCAAACGACCAAAGATATAGGCCGTGGGTATCGAGCCGATCAAATAAGCAGCAAGTACTCCTAAAAATAATATGAGATTTGGCATTTTGAAGAGATTTTTAAGTGCTAGTTCCTGTCATTGAGCGAGTGTTTTCATTCAGCTGCCTTGAGCCGCGCCAGATGTAGTCTATTCCAGAAAGGATAGTAAAGAAAACTGCCGGATATATGAAAAATTTATTATACTTAAATATCATAAGAATCGTCAATATAGCTAACATTTGAAAAAATGTCGTTACCTTACTCAGCCAACTTGGCTTTACCACTACAGTGCCTTTTAAGAAATATATAATAGCGAACCCAAGTATTATAATAATATCCCGCGTTATGACCGTAAGCACTGCCCAGGCAGGCATTCGTAGACTATCAGGGATGTTCTTTAAAATGGATAGAGATATAAATGCACTTGCAATCAACAATTTATCTGCTATAGGATCCAAGATAGTTCCTAAATCTGTAATTTGACTGCGGCTCCGCGCTATGCCTCCGTCAATGGCATCCGTAAGAGTAGCTACTGCAAATATACCTAGCGCTACAAATCTAAGAAAGTCCTTGGATTCGTTATAGTATAAAATGCAGGCAATAAAAAAAGGTATTAGTAATATGCGTAATATGGTGATTTTATTTGCAAGATTCATGGATCAATCCATCTATACAGCCGCGACATTCGTCGAGACTTCCTTCAAGTACTTTGGTAGTCCGGATGCCTCTTTGGGACCTACCATGACCTTCCATCCTGAAACGTCTTCAAGCTTTCCGCTTAATACAGAAACATAACCCGGGATAATCATCTTCTTATGCGAAACAGCTTTTTCAACATCGAATTTTTTCATTGTCTCATATATTATTTCAGGCGTGAATTTCTCTGCTGCCCATGCCGTAAGGACGCTCATACCTTCTGAATCCGTAACTAATAGATAAGCAGGGATCTTACTTGCCTCTATCTCCGGCGCAACAGTATAAAACGTGAGAGAAAAATTAGTCGTTACCATAAAAGGCGAATTCTCATCCACGGAGCCGAACTGATACAACTTCGGCTCAACAGTAACCGGCTTTTGCGGGTCTGTATAAATATTCTGACGCAAAGTAATAATAGGGAGCAGTACTTCTCTTTCCAAGGAATCCACTACGATTAAACTCGCATATTTTGCAATAAATGTGCACGCCTGTCTGACTATCTGATACTTATCTTTATCCTTTACAAATGCAATGACAGGATAACCAAAGGCCCTGTAATTTTTCTTTAAGCTCAATCTCCTTATCTGCGTAAAATCGTTCAATGCCTGATTCAATGTCCCTGGGCAAGGGTCCAGAATCAACTCCCCTACACCTAACGAAGCAGCCTCCATAGAGAGTTTGTCTAATTCTTCGAGGCCATTGGCTTTTAAGGTAAGAGGGGCCTTATGGGTCTTGGAAAGCTCACACATTTCTCTTAAATTATCGCTGGTTGCAGCATATATTAAAGGCCGCTTATCCGGGTATTTTTTCAAGGCAGCTTCTATCGCCTTCGGATTTTCACTTATCAGTATTATTGCTTTTTTTGAATTCGAGATGACCTTATCCAATGCATTGACGAATTTTTCCGCACTATTACTTGTATTGAACAGCGCTATCATATCAATTACAATATGTTGTCCTACTCTTTCAAAACTCATTTCTTCTATTGATTTCACTTTCCCTGTTAAATCAGAGTCGGAAAGGGTATCATCTACACTTATTGCAATTGCAGTTTGATGGTAAAATGTCTTTTCGTGTCTAAAAAGCACTGTTTCACCGCCTGTTTCCACTTTGTCATCTCCTGTACCGATCGCTATAGTAGCAATAGGCGGCCGCGAGGCCTGGTCTAATGCCTTCTTTGCTTCCTCTGATATGTCAGGACATTGGTCCAATGATGCCTTCTTCATAGCAAGCTTCATTGCAAATGCCAGGCAAGTCGGAGAGCCGCATTTTTTACAGTTTGTCTTCGGTAAAAGTCTGTATATGTCCAATCCTGATAATGCCATAAATATTCTCCTTTATAACACTGCTTCCATGGTCAATGCTGGATGACCGACTTTTTCCAGATATGGTAAGAGTTCTTCGGTAGTGGTTGCTACTGTTTCGTCTGCAATCTTGTTTATTAAATCAGGGTCTCCCAGCTCTTTACTTATCTCCTTCAGCTTATCAGCAAGCGCCTCTTTTATCTCTTTTGTCATCCACACTATTCGCTTAAGCCCGCCTTCTGCTGAGATAAACTTTTTACTTGTTATGTAAAGCCTGCCTATCCCCATAAATCCCGGAGTCTGCTGTCCACCTCCGATGGTCCCTGCTAAAGTCGAAAACCCCATGCCAGCAGGCGTGGAGCCTGTATATTCTCTATTTACCACCATAAACCCGTTTGCCTCAGGCAGTATTGCGATTATACACTCAAAACACCCGCAACTGGTCTCAGGCGCATCCATTATAGAATACCCGCAGAACCGCTCCAGCGTCCTATTGGATTTCTGATTTATTGCCTCGTTTACACCTGTCCATTCGCCCTTAGCAGTATCAAGACACTGGCCTTTTTTAATAGGTTGATTCGGCCCTGCAGGGTTTAATTCATTAGAGGCCTTTGCATCTAACCAGTTATACGCACCGCATAAACCTATTCTCTCGGGCTTTATCACACAAACATGATTAGGCGCAAAGCTCTGACATAATGTGCACGTCCAAAATAAATCAACGCTTTCATCTGTCATGCCAGCCACGCGCTCATCTCTCTCATCGTAGGAGGATATGGCTTCTTTCACGGACTTCTCAACGTCTTCCTGTTTGGTGTATATTGTAACCTGCACCTTATCTGTTATTGCACTAAATACATCGTGAAAACGCGCGTGTAAAATCACGCCGAAATGTTTGAGTTTAAGGCCTTTGTTCTTTGCGTCTTTTGAAATCCTTACCCAGCACATATCTCTCTGGCCCATGTGAAATATGCCCATTGCCTCGTTTAAAAAGCTATGAATCTGCCTTTCCAAGATCGGCTCGAAATCTTTCTGCATCTTTCTGCCAGCCACCTCAACAACTATGCCTAAAGGAACTGCCCCTCCTTCTTTAATATCGTCGATTTCCGGTCCCACAACTTCTATCTTCCCGTCTTCTATCTTTTCAGCATCCACCATTTTTACATATTCAAAGGCATCTGAATATTTACCTCCGAATTGCGCGAACATCTGCTCTCGCCTGACCCTTTCTCCTTCAAACGCCGGTGAATAAGCTACAGGGATCGGTATTTCAGTAATCTTCAACTTTATGCCTCTTAATTCTATTGCCTTGGGAACGATTTTTTTATGATCGTATTCCTTTATCACATGTTCATATGTACATATCCCGGTCGGCCGTATCTCAGGGATATCAGTGTCTGCTATAATAGGAAAACCCATATTTATTGCACCTGCACCGGTTGCATACTTAATATCATCCAGCTCCCCCAAAACCATCCCAAATGCAAACACCCTGTTCTTACAATACATCAAACATTCACGTGCCTCTCCTTTTTTATGACCTCCGAAAGTAAGGGCTCCGCGAATGGCCCAATTTAGAGGATATATCCCGCTAATAGTATCTCTGCCATAGGGTACTATATATGTATCCCAGCCCATTTCAACTTTTTCCTCTAATAGCTGGTCAATTATGCTGCGGCCATTTACGTTACTGCCGACAAATGTCATTATGCTGCGCTTCTGAAGTTCACGGACAATATATACAGCAGTCTTATTGTCCTGTGCGGCACCCAGGATTGCTGCAAATCCAGGCATTCTTCCGTCAACGAGCTGTATCCCCAGAGTCCGCAATATAGTATCAGAGAAAAATCCGTTGCAGTCTTTCTGCGGTTCTTCATTATAAAGGTAACGCAAGGCCATTATTATCTCTTCACACAGAAGAGCCGATATACCCGAATCCAAAGTATCTCCCAAATAAGGAAGCCAAATTTTTTGACTCGGTTCGTCGTGAAGAAGCGTCTTCGAAAATTGCAATACCCTCCTTGCGTCCGAAAGGACTTTTACTTCCTCTCCTAATAAGGCATATGCCATAGGAAAATAAAATGCGGTCTCCGGAAATTTTACCTCACAACCCTCACCTTTTTCCTTAACAGCCTTATTTAAAGAATCCTCGGCCTCTTTATATATTGTTTTTGCGCCCCTTATAGCAGCTGATGCGATTATCTTCGACATATCTCCTCCTGAATTATAACGTCATTATTGTTTCCCTGAATTCCTTCTCTTTAAATCCTTGTTTTACATCTTTTATTAGATTGACTATTTTGCCATAGTCAAAATAATCCTCCAGGATAATATCTTTTACAGATGTTATATCGACTTTGTTTTTAATCAATGCCCCTATGATACCGATTGTATCCACAGAGTTCAATGCAATAGCTCCGACGATTACATTATCTCTAAGGACAATCTTTTTATAGACGTTTCTTTCAGGATTTATTTTGATCAGTTCTTCGTACCCTTCTTTTTTAGGCCTTGTGATACCGATCGAGATAACAGGAAGCCCAAAAAATTCCAGTGAATTCATGGCCAACGTCCCGTCATAAATTTTGTTTTCGCCGAGCATATTAAAGGCCGCAAGCCTGCCCTGTTCGCATGCAACCGGCCAGATAGCGTTTATGGATTTCTCTTCTAAAGCAATATCATGGGATTCTGCCACGTCACCTGCCGCGAATATATTCTTATTGCTTGTCCTTAAAAACTCATCGACCACTACTCCCCAGTTTGTCTTCATACCGGCATCTTTTACCATATCAATGTTTGCGTTGACGCCTTTACCTATAATAACAAGCTCACAATCATACTGGGAATCATTATCCAGGACAACACTGCTAAGAGAAGTGCTACCTTTAATTTCTTTTGCAGAGCGGCCTGTTATAATATTGATGCCTTTTTTCTCAATGTGCCTTTGCATTATGTCTGCGGAACCTTTATCTATTATTTGGGACAGTATCTGAGGTGAACGCACAAATACACTGACTTCTTTCCCTCTATTTTTCAAAGCATATGCAGCCCGCAAACCTATCAGCCCCCCACCTAAGACAGCAACTTTTTTAACTTTTGCCAACATGGACTGGATTTCTACAGCATGCTCCATCGTCCTCAAAGGATACACACCCTTTTTATCGACACCGGGGATTTTTTCAAGTTTAGGCGAAGAGCCTGTTGCTACCAATAGCCTATCGAACTTTATTTTCTTTTTATTGCCGAGCGCTATTTCTTTCTTATCAGGGTCTATTTTTTCAGCCTTTACGCCCAGGATAGCGTCTACTTTATTATTTTTAAAAAAAGCATCCGGCCTATACCATATCTTTTTTTCATCGATAGTGCCTGCTAACAGATATGAAATCAGACAACGTGAGTAAAGCGGTTTTTTTTCGTCGGAGATAACCGTTATATCCGCCTTCTTATCTTTTGACCTTATTGCCTCGATTGCATTTATTCCAGCAGCGCTGGAGCCAATTATAACGTACTGCATAGTATCCTTTCAGTTTCTACTTTTTCGTTTTTACTTTTAACTTTATTTCAAACTCCTTTTCTGTGCCTGAGAACAGCGCACCTGTCGGACAGGCCTCTACACAAGCAGGCACATCTCTATCAGGACAAAGATCGCATTTTACGACAATTTTATCTTGTTTTTGTCTCGTAAGTGCGCCAAATGGACAACTCATTATACACATCCAACAACCCACGCACTTTTCTTCATCGTGTTTTGTCAGGCCGGTCTTTTTGTCCTTGTACATCGCGCCTGACATGCATGCTGCTACGCAAGGTGCATCATCGCAGTGATGACATCCTGTTGAAATAGCTACACTCTGGCTGATAGACTCAGCCTTTCTTCTTTTTATAGGTGCGGGGCTTTCTTTTATTGACTGATCTAATTCTTTGGATTTGGAGTGCTCAACAGCACATGCTATCTCGCACGCGCCGCAACCAAGACATTTTTTTATATCACAATATATCTTTTTCACTTAAATAACCCCTTTCAGAAAATTCTATTCAGGCTGCAGCGTACATGAGAGAATTGAGTTTCAACGCCTTACGTTTTTTATCAATATGTTCTACCATGAGTTGGGCTGCCTTTATAGGGTCGCCTTCAAATGCCCATTTCCCGCCAAGCGTTGATTCTATCTCATCACATATATAATTTGTAACATTCTTACTCCCTAGAACCCTTAAAGGTGTCCCCAGGACAACATAAATCCCTGATGCAACAAAATACCATCCTATAGCAATTGCCTTTTCTGACATCCATTCAGGGGCTGCGCCTGCAACAGGAAGTTCATCAATGCTGTTTCCTATACCGCCTTCCTTTACCATCTCGCAGCAGGCAGTTAAAATCCTTGTATTATCAACACATGACCCTGTATGTAACACCGGCGGGATACCAACTGTCTCACAAATTTCCTTCAGCCCGTCACCTGCATATCTAAATGCTGCCTCAGGAGTCAAAAGCCCTGCTTGTCCGCAAGCACCAGCTGAACAACCGGTCTGGACAACTAAGACATCATTCTTTACAAGATGTTTAACCATATCTATATGACACATACTGGATTCATTTTTAGGATTGTCGCAACCGACTACACCTGCAACCCCTCTTATCCTGCCGCTTATAATCGCATCATTCAACGGCCTGTAAGTACCTCTGAATGTCCCGCCAAGGTTGTGAAAAATATTTTCCATTGTAAAACCAGCTACAATGGTCATCTTTTCCTTAGGGATGTTTACTTTCTTACTGGATCTATTCTTATAATTCTCTATAGCCTGCCTTAAAATATTCTTTGCTATTGATAGGGCCTCTTTTTCGTGGAATTCTATATGCTCTATACCTTTGAATTTTGCCTTGGGTGAAGTCGAAATCAGCTTAGTATGGTAGTTTTTAGCAACATCTGGTAAGGACGGCATTATACACTGTATATCCACTACCATTGCCTCAACTGCCCCTGTTACTATTGCTAACTCTTGCTGCAAGAAATTACCTGCCATTGGCAAACCGTGTCTCATGAGTATCTCTGCAGCAGTACAACATATACCTGCAAGGTTAATACCCTTTGCGCCGTTGGTTTTCGCTAATTCAATCAATTCTTTATCCTGGCTGGCTGTTACTATAATGTCTGAAAGTGTTGGTTCATGACCGTGCACCAGAACATTGACTTCATCCTCTTTTAACACGCCAAGATTTACCTCTGCCCGTATGGGTTTAGGCGAACCAAACAGGATATCGCTTAAATCAGTAGCTATCATGGAGCCACCCCATCCATCTACTAAAGAGGTTCTGACAGCACATTCTATAATATGTTTATATTCATTATCTACACCTACATGCGTACGTGCCATTGTCTCTACAACTTCTATATCTATACCTTTTGGATAGACATTCATTTTTTTCCATGTATCTATTTGTTTCTTAGGCGCCCTTTTTATAAGAGTCAATTCTCCTTCCTGCTGGCCATATTCTCTTAAAATCCTCTCCCCTAATTCTTCAGCTATCTTAAGATCGTCTTTTCCGTCAATCTTAAGCCCAAATTCAATGGCAAGTTTTCGTAATTTAACAGGGTCTTTTATAAAATAATCCTTTGCCTTACCTCTACCTAATTCAAGAAGTGTCAGGGCAAGGTCTCTGCCGTGATCCGAATGACAACTCGCTCCTCCTGCAGTATTGCGCGCCAAGTTTCTGGCAGAAATCGTATCCGCATCAGCTCCGCATGTACCAACCTGTGCACCTTCACCAAAAGGGTCTATCCTGCACGGACCAAGATTGCAGATTTTACAACAGATCCCTAAAGTACCAAACCCGCAATGCGGTTCCTGTAACATAAAACGGTCCCATACTGTAGTAATATTATTCTCTTTAGCGATAGCGATTAATTTATCATTTACCCCATTACCTGTTGGTTTTGACATTTAATAACCTCCTCCAGATCTTTTATGAATTGAGAATCCTCCGGCACTATCCCTCTGGATTTAATGACTTTTTCATCCAAGCCGATAAATCCGTCGAGTTTTAAATCCTTTAGGTTTTTATTTATGAATTTCCTGTCTTCGTCTGAAACAATCTTATTCCCTATAATAGATAACGATTTCACTTTTAGATCCTCTGCCAATCTTTTTATCTTATAAGCTGTATTAATGGATGTAATATTAGGCTCTACGACTATTATAAATTTATCGACTGCCTGGGCCGTACCTCTACCCAGGTGCTCAACGCCTGCTTCCATATCTACGATGACGATTTCATCCCTATTTAAAAATATATGGCTTAAAAGCGCCTTTAAAAATGCACTTTCAGGGCAAACGCACCCTGCTCCTCCCTTTTTAACCGTACCCATCTCGATAAGCCTGATATTATCATGGAGCAATGAGAATTTATCAGGGATATCGTCTACTTTGGGGTTTAGCTTAAAGAAAGCGCCTACCTCACCTGTACGTTCCGCTATTATTTTTTTTAATTCAGATATAGGTGACGGCCTTGCTTCCCCTGATATGCCTAATGCAGTCGCAAGATTCGCATCAGGGTCAGCGTCAATAGCTATTACCTTATTTCCTTTTCTTTTGAAAATAATGGCTAGGCCTGCTGCAATCGATGTCTTCCCTGCCCCGCCTTTTCCCGTAACAGCTATCTTCATAGCCCCGCTGCATCCAGTACCAAAGGAACCTTTTTATCCCAGCCTATGGGCATAATATGAATCCCCTGACACATAGGTTTCAATTCTTTCATGATCCTTGCTGCGATCTCTATTGATTTCTTACTTTTATCCTGTGTCTTATCCATCTCCTCGATCAAATTATCAGGCACGAATACCCCACTCACATTCTTATTCATATACTTAGCCATGCCAGCGGATTTTAAAAGCACTATACCTGCTATAATCACAGTCTTTAAATGTTTTGATGCATCAAGAAATTTTTTAAACAATTCTATGTCATAAATAGCCTGCGTTTGGAAAAACTGAGCCCCGGAATTAATCTTTTTTTCCATTTTTATGATCTCAGGTTCCAGAGGGTCTGCCCCTGGATTAACAACTGCACCTGGGCAAAATTCCGGAGTGCCCTTTAATTCCTTGCCTGTCATATCTTTTCCGGATTGTAAGGAGGTGATCACCTCTAATAACTGCACTGAATCCAGGTCAAATACAGGCTTTGCTTGAGGATGGTCACCAAGTGTAGGATGGTCACCTGTCAATGCCAATATGTTTTTTACCCCTAAAACAGCTGCTGACAATAAATCTGACTGCAAGGCCAGTCTATTCCTGTCTCTACATGTAACCTGGAAAACCGGCTCTATACCGCGCTCTATTAAAAGTTTACATATAGCCAAAGACCCTACCCTCATAACTGAACTCTGGAGATCAGTCACATTTATAGCATCGACTCTACCTTTAATAAGTTCAGCATCTTTCAAAACCTCCTCGATATCAGTCCCTTTCGGCGGCCCTATCTCGGAAGTAAGGATAAACTTACCTTCTTTAATCTTATCGCATAAAGACATTTTGTTCTCCTATATGTTTGCATATGTAGGCAGGGTTGGGGTCTGGCCTGAGGCACTGGAATAATTTTGCCGTCCGCTACGGTTTACGGCTCACTTCTGTGATATCCTATCGTTTGGATACATGATCGAAGTTCGCCGTAAATCCTTGCGGACTTTTGCCAAAATTTTCCTAATGTGCCTCAGGCCAGACCCCAACCCTGTCCGATCATGTTACACTTGCAGCTTAAATGCCTCCACCAGGTTCTTCATTAACATTGCTACTGTCAAAGGCCCTACGCCGCCTGGTACAGGCGTAATATAAGAAGCCCTTTCCTGGGCCTTATCAAACTCCACATCCCCTACAATCTTGCCTTCAACACGATTTATTCCCACATCTATGACTATAGCGCCCTCTTTGACCCATTCACCTTTTATAAGACCTGCCTTGCCGACAGCCACTATCAATATCTCTGCCTTTTTTACAAATTCCGGCAATGTTCCTTTCTCTCCTGTAGCTATATGACAAACTGTTGTTGTCACAAATTGATTCAAAAGTAATAACGCAAGCGGTTTTCCGACAATCTCGCTATGCCCTACAATAACCGCCTCCTTGCCATATAGCTTTAGATCCTGTATCGAATTCAGAAGTTCCATACAACTCGCAGCTGTGCACGGCAGGATTTTAGCGCTTCCGAATACAATCTCTCCCATATTTTGAGGATGGACTGCCTCAACGTCTTTTAAAGGAGAGATATACTGTGAAATAAGTTTTGCGTTTATCTGTGGAGGAAGCGGCATCTGAAGAATGATACCGTTCACAGACTTATCATTATTAAGTTTATCGATGACCTTTATCAATTCGTCTTGGGATATCTTTTGGTCCAACCTCTCAAGCTGATATTCTACGCCAAGGTTCTCGGCATTCTTCCTCTGGGATTTCAAATATACTTCTGACGCGGGATTTTCGCCTACCTGGACACTTACTAACTTAAGGGCCTTATTATGTTTGGATTTTATTGCCTCTATCTCTTCTTTTATCTTCTCTTTAATACAAGATGCAAGCGCCTTACCGTCTAATAATTTTGCGGGCATATTCACTCCATTCTTTTTTTAGTTTTTGTTACCGCATCTTTATAAAGGACTTCTATTTCTTTCTTTAATGTGTCTAAGAGAGTTTTTTCTTTAGAGACAAAATCCTTATCTTCTATACCTTTAAGATTTATCTCGGCGTTAAATACCCCAGAATTAAACGTGGCTTTCAAAAGCTCTGCACCACATCCCACATCTGTGAGCAGATTGGCATTACCTTTTTCAGGTAAATCCATTGCTATACCAAGAGCCCTTTTTGACAATTCGCAAACCTTTAAAGAAATATAATAACCGTCTTTTAGCGCTTTATCAATTATTTTTTTATCCTTTGATTTAAAAGCGCTGCAAATATGGGTGTATGCCTTGACATCTTCGTCTATTAATAATATAAATTCCCGGCGGATATTGTTTAGAGAATCTAAATGCTGCAGGATATCCTGCTCTACATCTTTATATTTTTCCTTCCCCGCAGTAAAATTACACACCATCTCCAATAAAGCCGTACCCAATGCCCCGCTAAGTCCGGATGCACTCCCGCCGCCCGGCGCCGGAAGTTTCGCAGCAAGATCCTCAATGTATTTAGTTATAGATTCGTTTATATACATAATATTTTAAAAATCCAAGTTTCGGTCAGAATTCCAAAATTCGGGACACATCCCAATTTTCAAAAGATAAAAGATATTCGGGAAAAATGAAAATTGGGATGTGTCCCGAATTTTACGAATTTTAAAACAGTCCCACTACCTTCCCATCCTTACCTATATCCACCTTTGTGCCGGCTGGAACAGATGGTAGACCCGGCATCGTACGCATTGTGCCGCATAGGGGATATAAAAACCCTGCGCCTGCCGAAATCCTGATGTCGCTTATAGGTAAGGTAAAATCTTTCGGCCTGCCTTTAAGACTAGGATCATGTGAGATCGAAAGGTGCGTCTTCGCCATGTTTATGGGTAGATTACCATACCCTTTTTCCGTATAATAGCCTATCTTCTTCTCAGCCACATCCGAGTATTCAACATCCTTTGCCCCATAAATCTTTTTTGCTATGGTCTCTATCTTTTCTTTTATAGACGCCTCTAAGGGATATAGAAACCTGAAATCCGATTTCTTCTCACACATCTTTACAACCGAGCGTGCCAAGTCTTTTCCTCCCTCGCCGCCTTTCTTCCATACCTCGCTCAATACCACATCCATTGCGCCTGCTTTTTTAACGATATCTTTTATTGCTTCGATTTCTTTTTCTGTATCATACAAGAATCTATTTATAGCTACCACACAAGGTACGCCAAATAATCTTATATTCTCAATATGCTTTACAAGATTTTCAGCTCCTTTTATAACCGCATCCACATTTTCTTTTTTCACCAGCTCCATATCCAAAGGCTTTCCGGGTATCGCCTGAAAACCGCCACCGTGCATCTTCAATGCCTTTACCGTGCACACCAGCACTATACCATCCGGCGGCTTAAGGCCTTTACTTCTACACTTTATATCTAAAAACTTTTCCGCACCGCAGTCTGCACCAAACCCGCTTTCAGTTACCACATAATCTGCCAGACGCAAGGCTATCATGTCAGCAAGAACAGAGTTATTTCCGTGTGCAATATTGGCAAAAGGGCCTGCATGCATGATACATGGAGTATTTTCCGTAGTCTGCACCAAGTTTGGTTTTAATGCATCTTTTAAAAGCACTGTCATGGCCCCTGCACATTTCACATCTTCGGCTGTAACAAGTTTTCCATCGCGCGTCGAAGCAATTACCATTCGTCCGAGCCTCTGTCTTAGATCAGTAAGACTCTCTGCCAAAGCCAATATAGCCATAACTTCACTTGCGACTGTTATATCGAATCCCGTATCCCTGGGTATACCATTTTCCTTACCGCCCAATCCTATCTTAATCTGACGTAATGCCCTGTCACTAATATCAACCACCCTCCTAGTAACGATAGAATCAGGGTCAATATCCAATGCGTTTCCTTTTAATAAATGATTATCGATGAATGCTGCGAGGAGGTTATTGGCAGCGCCTACTGCATGGATATCTCCCGTGAAATGCAGATTAATATCCTCCATTGGCAATACCTGTGAATATCCGCCGCCGGCAGCCCCTCCTTTTATCCCAAAAACAGGTCCCATAGACGGTTGTCTTAAAGTCGTTATAATATGTTTTTTAAGTTTTGCCAGCCCTAAACTTAAGCCTATAGTAGTTACAGTCTTACCTTCTCCTAACGGCGTAGGCGTAACAGCAGTAACATCAATATATTTTCCGAGCGGTTTATCTTTAAGGCGGTCTAAAATAGAAAGGGAAATCTTGGCCTTATATTTACCATATAATTCCAACTCATCTTTTTTTATTCCTATGCGGCGGCCGATCTCAATGATGGGTTTTAATTTGCTGGCCTGGGCTATCTCGAGATCACTAGGGATATTCTTCAATATTCACCTCCGTTAATTAGCGTATAGCGGATTGGAAAACAAAAAATCTTTCTATCCGCTAATAATTATCTATACCTACAATCCAATTCGAAGGCATTCCTGATATGCCTTATCTTCGGTGAATGACTATTCACATCTTCAACACATATCACATCGAATCTGCAAACTCTATCTTCCAAGCTATATCTCTTTATATATGAAAGGGCCATCTTTGTAAGTTGGGTCTGTTTCTTTCTATTAATCGTATATTCCGGCAAACCAAACTTATCAGTATTTTTGGAGCGTACTTCTACAAAAGAGATGCAATCCTTATCATTACCTATTATATCTATCTCACCATGTTTCGTCTTATAATTTTTTTCTACTATTTCAAATCCATGTCTCTTCAAATAAGAGACTGCCAGATCTTCTCCTCGCTTACCTGCACTTATCCTTGCAAAAGTCATTTGCTTTAAACATATATGTAGGGCAGGTTTAAACCTGCCCTACATGTGTATCCTAATAGGTGCAAAGCTTTTTCTATGGATAGGGCAGGGCCCATATTTCCGGATCGTCTCAAAATGCAGTCTTGTGCCGTATCCCTTGTGCTTTGAAAAACCATATAGCGGATATATCTTATCATAAGAATCCATGATTCTATCACGGGTCACCTTGGCAATTATCGAAGCAGCAGCTATTGAAATACTCTTCGAATCACCCTTCAATATAGGAACTATCTTGTAAGGAAGCCGGGGTTTCATATCCCCGTCCACCAAGACACAGATCCGCGTCCTTATGTCTTTCTCTTCAATATTATGTAAAGAACAATATCTGGCAATAAGCTTCTTCACAGCCTGTCTCATGGCTGCAAGCGTAGCTTTACGTATATTTTTACTATCAATAAAATCCTGATATTTCAGTCCTATTCCAAAAAGGGCCTTTCCCGAAATCTCATGAAAACTTTTTTCTCTCTGAGATAGCGATAGTTTTTTGGAATCATCCAACCTTTGTTTATATTCAGGCAGGATAAACCTTTTTTTAAAAGGTCCTGTCTTTAACACACAAGCTGCTGCGACTACAGGACCTGCCAGAGGCCCACGGCCAGCTTCATCTACGCCGATGATTATAGACGCACCTTCAAGAAATGCCCTTCTTTCCCAAAAGAGCATCCTATTATTTTTAAACAGCCGCTTCTTCAACTTTTGTACGTTTTCCGATCCTTTTTCTAATGTAATAAAGCTTGGCCCTTTTAACCTTGCCTTTTTTCTCAACAGAAATAGAATCTATCAAAGGGGAATGCAATTGAAATACCCTCTCCACCCCTTCACCGTACGATATGCGTCTTACAGTAAAACTCTCCCTTAAACCCGAACCTTTCTTTGCAATAACGATCCCTTCAAATGCTTGAATACGGGTCTTATCGCCTTCTTTTATCTTTACAAAGACCTTTACCGTATCGCCTACATTGAAATTCGTTATATCTTTTTTCATGAAACCTGCCTCTACTTCAGCTATCTTATTCATGTTGCCTCCTCATTAAATCTGGTCTTTTTTTCTTTGTTATTTTTAAGGACTCTTTTTTTCGCCACTGGTTTATTTTTTTATGGTCGCCTGACAAAAGGACTGCAGGGACCTTCATGCCTTTATAATCAGATGGCCTCGTATAATGCGGATATTCCAGCATTCCTCTCGAAAAAGACTCATCCCTGACAGAATCTCTATTGCCCAAGGCCCCGGGTAAAAGTCTTACCATAGCGTCTATAATCACCATCGCAGCCAGTTCTCCTCCCGTCAAGACAAAGTCGCCTATTGAGATCTCTTCATCAGCCAGGCGAGTCCTGACCCTTTCATCTATACCCTCATAATGTCCGCAAAGCAATATCAGATGTTTGTTCCTGACTAATTTCTTTGCTAAGTCCTGATCTAAAGTAACCCCTCGCGGACTCATGAGAATGACTTTGGTTTTTAGTTTACGGGCTTTGGCTTTATTTTTTATCTCTTTAACAGCCTCAAAGAACGGCACAACCCCCATGACCATACCAGGCCCGCCACCAAAAGGTTTATCATCCACCTTTCTATGTTTATCTTTTGAAAAAGATCTGAGGTCTATGATATTTATCTTAACAACACCCTTCTTTCGAGCCCTTTTTATTATAGACTCGCCCAAAATACCGTCAAACATTCTTGGGAATATCGTTAAAACGTCTAACTGCATGATCTCGTCCCAACAGAACTATATTACACCCTGTTTTTTAAGTAGGCTTCGCACTACTTCAGAAGGTTCTGCACCTTTAGAGATCCAATATCTAGCTCTATCTTTATCCACCACTAGTGCAGGTGGTGTCTTAGATGGGTCATAATACCCTATCTCTTCTATGGTCTTCCCGTCTCTGGCGCGTTTTTTATCGCATACGACTATCCTGCGATGGGGTTTCTTCTTAGTGCCAAATCTCTTCAATCTGATTCTGACTGACATGTTTAAGTCTCCTTTTCCCGTTTTATTTTCGCCCCTAACTTCTCTAATTTTTCCTCGATGTTGCAGTATCCGCGATCTATATGATAAATCCTTGATATCTCTGTTTGACCTTTAGCAATAAGCCCTGCAAGGATCAATGCTGCAGAGGCCCTTAAATCCGAAGCCATTACCGGA
>JAHJHC010000009.1 GCA_018824145.1 Candidatus Omnitrophota bacterium
CTTGTCCCATTTCATGCATGGCTGCCGGATGCCCATCCGTCTGCGCCGGCACCGATTTCTGCAATGTTATCAGGCGTTCTTATAAAATCCCTCGGCGTATATGCAATGGTACGGATGTTCTTTAGCGTTTTAGGCATAACTCCTCAGGTCTCAGGCGCGTTTATGATGCTGGGTGCCTTGTCCATGATGGTAGGTGTATGCCTTGCATTGGGTCAATGGGATCTTAAGAGATTGTTGGCATACCATTCTATAAGTCAGATCGGATATGTTATCCTAGGAATAGGGTTAGGAACTCCTTTGGGTGTGTTAGGGGGATTATTTCATTTATTTAATCATTCAATATTTAAATCACTTTTATTTTTGAACTCCGGTGCAGTAGAATATGCTGCATCTACCAGAGATTTACAGAAGATGGGCGGCCTTAAAGAAAAGATGCCTGTTACATCAGGGACTTCATTGATAGCGTCTTTATCTATAGCAGGTATCCCTCCTTTTAACGGTTTCTGGAGTAAATTGATAATTATAATAGCATGTATACAAGCAGGACATTTTGTGTACGGTTTCTGGGCGGTCTTGGCAAGTATATTGACATTATCTTCGTTTATGAAGGTACAGAGATATGCCTTTTTGGGAGAATTGAAAGAGAAGTTAAAGGATATAAAGGAAGTCCCTTTTTTCATGAAGTTTTCAATGGTTATGCTGGCTGTGATTTGTTTAATAGGCGGAGTCCTCTTGCTGCCTGTGCTTTTCAATGATTTTCTTAAGGTGGCCCAAGATACAATACTAGACGGACAAAACTATGCCGGCATTGTTTTCGAAGCTATAAAATGAAAAGTAAAATCGTATTATTCATATTAGCAAATTTTATCTGGATTTTACTCAATTGGATACCTGACTCGCAGCATCTGCTTATAGGTCTCTTGGTATCTCTGGTAGTGGTGTGTCTTACAGGAGATCTTTTTGTAAAAAGGGTGCACCTCTTTAATCATCCTGTACGGTACCTATGGTTTTTATATTATATACCTGTTTTTATCTGGGAGTGTTTTAAGGCAAATATAGATGTTGCGTATCGCGTTATTCATCCTGATCTACCTATACATCCCGGCATTGTAAAGGTAAAGACAGCCCTTCGTTCAGATACAGCCATTACATTTTTAGCAAACTCCATTACATTGACGCCTGGGACATTGAGTGTTGACGTGGATAAAGAGAACGGCTTTCTATATGTCCACTGGATTGAGGTGAAGAATAAGAATGTTGATAAGGCAACAGAACTTATCGTGGCTAGATTCGAGAGTATACTTAAAAGGATATTTGAGTGATGAAGAAGAGTAGATTCAGTTACATCGTGGGTGCGCTTTTTATTTTAGTGGTGTTGGCAATAATCTTATTTAGGCCGCTACCAATACTTTTTTACGAGGGACTACCTTTTATCCCGTTTCTTAAAAGGGCATTTTATATACTCATATTTTCTTGTATATTATGTCTATACAGGATTTTTAAAGGGCCTACTTCTGCGGATAGGGCAGTTACAATTGATATGCTGGGAGTTTTAATCGTCGGCTTTTGTGCTATTATAGGCATTTCTACGGGAAGAAGCTGGTATATTGATATAGCGATTGCATGGGCATTGCAGAGTTTTATAGCTACCCTTGCATTGGCCAAATTTTTGGAAGGGAAGTCATTTGATGATTAATATAATCGGGATAGTCTTTATATCCATAGGACTTTTCTTTGATTTTGTCGGGTGTCTGGGGCTTGTAAGGTTGCCTGATGTGTATAACCGTCTTCAGGCATCGACCAAATGTATTACACTGGGGACCTGCAGTATTCTATTCGGTGCGTTTATTATTCACGGGTTTGAAGCAGCTGGTATTAAGGCATTACTTTGTATGGTATTTTTAATATTAACGTCTCCTGTATCTGCACACGCCCTTGCGCGCGGAGCCCATAAGTCAGGCGTAAAGCTCTGGTCGAAAAGCGTGGTGGATAAATACGCCGAAGACGGGAATTGATTGGTTATGCGTTATCCTAAGTTACGAGAATTAGTTGAGGCTATAAAGGCATTGATTAAAGGCCCTTATACTTCAAAATTTCCTTTCCAGCCTCATACCCCTGAAAAACGTTTCAGAGGAAAGCCTGAATACCATAAGGACCAGTGTGTAGGATGCGGTGCCTGTAAAGAGGTTTGTCCTGCAGGGTGTATAAAGATGCAGGATACTATTGATGTAGATCCGCCTTTACGCAGGCTTGATTTACATTACGATAGTTGTCTATTTTGCGGCCAGTGCCAGGCTGCCTGTATTACACAGGAAGGTATAAAATTATCGGATAAATTTGATCTTGCAGTATTTGATAGGAATGAAGCAGTAGAATCTGTTGAAAAAGAATTAGTTCTATGTGAAGCCTGCAGATGTGTCATAGGAGCAAGGGATCATTTAGTATGGATAGCAAAAAGCCTTGGAGAACTGGCATATTCGAGTCCTACTTCATATTTATCTGCTTTAAAAGACTTAAAATTAGCACACCTTAATGTTGAGAAATCAGAAGACCTTACTCGCCAGGATCGCGTAAAAATACTCTGTCCAAAGTGTCGTAGAGAAATCACATTGAATACGTAAAATGCCTCATGTAGGGCGGGGTTTCTTCGCACCCTACTACTAATGTTAAATCTGAAAGATATCCTAAAAGGTAGGGTGTTAATACTTTGTTTGGGTAATCTGGACCGGGGGGATGACGGTGTTGGGATACGTCTTAGTACTGCAATAAAAGGCAAGGTTAAATACGAAGTTATAGATGCTGGTGTTACGCCTGAAAATCATATAGGGGTTATAAATAAATCTAACCCAGATACTATTATTATAGTAGACGCGATACACTTTGAAGGGAAGGCAGGAGATATAAGGCTTTTTAGAGGAGAGGACCTTCGTTCAGGCCAGATCTCTACCCACAACGTATCCCCTAAGCTTTTAATAGAATACCTGACATCTTCTATAAAGGCTGCGATTTACATATTAGGAATAAAGCCTAAGTCGAATAAGTTTGGAGAGGCATTAAGTGAAGAAGTTACCAAGACAGTGAAGGAATTAGAAGACCTATTTTTACATGCCTCACATAGCGTTGTATAATATTTTGTGCTACCCAGAGCAGAGGGTATCAGGGCTTCTTTTACGCGAGCGGGCATGGTGTCTTTTTGCCAGAGGGCTAGGGCTGTCTGGCACTGGAATAATTTTGCCGTCCGCTACGGTTTACGGCTCGCTTCTGTGATACCCTATCGTTTGAATACATGATCGAAGCTCGCCGTAAATCCTTGCGGACTTTTGCCAAAATTTTCCTGATGTGCCAGACAGCCCTAGCCCTCTGGCAAAAAGACGAGCGAGCGTAAAAACAGAGCAAAATTTCCACGCTGGGGAAATTTTGCGTCCCTGATACCCTCTGCTCTGGGTAGCACAAATACGCTTCACATAACGTTGTTGCTTGACAATAGAAAATGAGTATGATAATCTAAAATTACTATGGCTATCGTTGAGATGGAATTGAATAAGATTCGGATTGATGAGAACAGGGGAGAGCAGGTCATTATTCTCAAAGAAAGAGACGGAGCCCGTGTTTTGCCTATTGTGATTGGGATAATGGAGGTTACTGCCATAAAGATGAAGATCAGTGGGATAACTCCTCCCAGGCCAATGACGCACGATCTCCTTTGGACAACTATAAAGCAACTTGGTGCTAAACTTGATAAGATAATAATCACGAAATTAGAGCAGAATACATTTTTTGCGAAATTGGTCATACAGATGGATGGCAGGGTAGAGGAAGTAGACTCAAGGCCAAGCGATAGTATTGCCCTTGCGATTCGTGCTAATGCACCTATTTTCGCAGAAGAGGAATTATTAAATAAGATTTCGAATAATCTGGAATAGATAGTTCAGTGTACTTAGACTGGTTTCTGATTATTTCCTACCTTAGCTATATTAATCATACTTGAGTGTTTTGTGATCTTAAGCGTTATATCATCTACGATTGAATAGATACAGGGGATTACGATAAGCGTAAGAGCGGTTGCAAACAAAAGCCCCCAACATATAGATAATGCCATGGGTACTAAAAAAGGGTCTTTACCGCCTATTCCGTATGCAACGGTTGACAATCCTCCGACTGTAGTAATTGTAGTTAAGATAACCGGTCGTATCCTCATTTGTCCGGCCTTTACTATTGAATCTCTTCGGGATATGCCTTCTCTGCGTAATTTATTTATGAAATCCACCAGCACTATGGAATCGTTAACAACAATGCCGTTCAAACCTATAATGCCCATGATAGCCATAAATGATAACGGTATACCGTGTATTAGAAAGGCAATTACTACACCGATAAGCCCGAATGGAATAGCGAACATTATAATTAAGGGTTGAACAATAGATTTAAAAGACGATGATAGGATTAGATATATTATAAGAAAGGCATAGAA
>JAHJHC010000083.1 GCA_018824145.1 Candidatus Omnitrophota bacterium
ATTCCATTAAATACATAGAAGAGAAGGCAGTTAATAAGTAATAGGTGACCTGCTTTCTGTTTATTTTGAGTATGGAGGGGTTAGAGGAGGAAAAAATCTAATTTCAAGTTCTCTTCTAGCCCTTTATTTTTAATAGCCGAACGTAGCGAGGCATAATGAAACGCAGAGTTGTGGTTACAGGTTTAGGCATAATTTCACCTGTCGGCAATAATAAAGAAGAGTTCTGGTCTTCGCTTATAAACGGAAAGAGCGGCGTTGGGCCGATGACTAGCTTTGATTGCAAAGATTACGATTCCCGTGTTGCAGGAGAAGTAAAAAATTTCATCCCCCACCCTTTTATCCATAAAAAAGAATTAAGACGGATGGAGAAATTCGTGCAGTTTGCAGTAACTGCCGCTAAAGAAGCAGTCGATGATTCGGGCCTGGACATATCAAAAGAAGACCCTTTTAATATAGGGGTCCTGGTAGGGTCAGGCATAGGTAGTTTGAGAATAATTGAAGAGCAGCATAGGATAATTCTTGAAAGAGGGCCTTCACGTATAACGCCTTTTCTTATCCCTATGCTTATTGTGAATATGGCCTCAGGATATATATCTATAATGTTTAAAGTAAAAGGCCCGAATTCTTGCACCACCACTGCATGTGCGGCAGGCACACATGCTATCGGAGATGCCTTGAGGTTGATTCAGCATGGCGATGTAGATGTGATGATAGCAGGCGGTACAGAAAGCTGCATTAGTACCCTTGGGGTAGGAGGTTTCTGTGCATTGAAGGCACTTTCAACCAGGAATCATGAGCCGGAAAGGGCAAGCCGTCCTTTTGATAGGGAAAGAGACGGTTTTGTTATAGCAGAAGGTTCTGGGATTGCAATATTAGAAGAATTTGAACATGCAAAAAAAAGAAACGCTAAAATATATGCAGAGGTTGTTGGTTATGGAATGAGCGGAGACGGTTATCATATGACAGCCCCTGATCCTTCAGGTGAAGGTCCTGCTAGATGCATGCTAAACGCATTAAAAGATGGCGCTATAAACGCAGAAGAAGTTTCGTATATAAATGCCCATGGGACATCTACTCAATTAAACGACAAAATAGAGTCTTTAGCTATTAAAAAGGCCTTTAGAGATTATGCTAAAAAACTGGAAATTTCTTCTACAAAATCTATGACAGGACATCTACTTGGTGCTGCAGGAGGAGTAGAGTTTGCTGCATGTTGTTTGGCTATACAAAAACAAAGTATCCCGCCTACTATAAACTACGAAAATCCTGACCCGGATTGCGACCTTGATTATGTACCCAACCAGGCAAGAGAGGCCAGGGTCAATATCACCCTATCCAATTCCCTCGGCTTTGGCGGCCACAATGCCACTATTTGTTTGAAGAGAATATAATACCCACCTATCTTGCCAAATCATAAGTAATGTGATAAGATTTACCATGTAAATGTCAAATAATTCATTTATAGCTTTAAGATAGGTCTCAAATGCCGATTAAAGAGAATATACTTTTAGGCCAAATGCTACTTAAAAAGGGCGTGATCTCCCAAAGACACTTGGATATTGGTCTAGAGGAGCAACTGAAGACAGGCCAATTTATAGGGATCACACTCGTAAAACTCGGTTTTATTAAAGAAGAGGAGTTGTATCCTGTCCTTTCCGAGCAGTTAAAAATACCCTATGTTAAGATAAAAGAGCTTAATGTAGATACTGAAATTTTAGAGAAGGTGCCTGCCAAATTTGCCTGCCACTATAAACTTATGCCGGTTAAATTTGAGAAAGATACGCTTACTGTTGTGCTTACCGATCCTCTGGATGTAAGGACATTGGACGATTTAAGATTGCTTTTAGGATGTGATGTGGTTGGAGTCCTGGCAAGTGAATCAGATATAGATGAGGGCATTAAAAGATATTATGGCATAGGTGCAGAGACAATAGAAGAGATTATAGATACAAGCGCTATCACTGCCGAAGAGATTGCTTTGTCTAAGCGAAAGACAGAAGATATTGAAGGTCTTGCGGAGAATGCATCTATAATAAAATTCGTAAATCAGATTCTAGTGCAGGCAGTTAGAGAGAAGGCTACAGATATTCATATTGAGCCTTATGAAGATGAAATGAAGGTTAGATACAGAGTGGATGGGGTCTTGTATGATATCTCTATAC
>JAHJHC010000084.1 GCA_018824145.1 Candidatus Omnitrophota bacterium
CGGGACAGTCGGGCCTGAAGATTCCGGCCAACAATTTTTCGAAGCGAGTCTCTTTGACCTTATAACTGCCCTTACGAGGGTATTAAAGGACGTGCCCAAAGATGTCTTCCAGGAGATCGTAAAAGATGAGTTTACAGTAGAGCAGAAGATCCATGATTTATTGCATATGCTGGTAAATACGCCTGTCCTATATCTATCGAGTCTTTTTAAGAATTGCAGGCACAAGACAGAGATTATAGCGACGTTTCTGGCAGTATTAGAGCTTATAAGGCTGAAAGAGATCATTGTAATTCAGAAGCAGCGTTTTGGAGAGATAGAGGTAATACGGAACGAGAAACATAGATTGCATGTTGAGTGACAAATAATATGGACACAATCCAAGCAAAAAACATAATAGAGGCAATGCTTTTTGTAAGTGATAAGCCGTTGTTTATAAAAGAGATCAAGCTCGTTATAGAGGAAATCAGTGTTAATGAGATAAAAGAGATAGTAGCTAATTTACAAGAAGAGTATGAGAAGGCCAACAGGGTCTTAAAGATAAAGGAGATCGCAGGAGGTTATCAGATTGTCACTGACCCATTGATCGCCCCCTGGCTTAAGAAGTTATATAAGACATCTGGTTCTGATAAACTGAGGGGGCCTAGTCTTGAGACATTGGCTATAGTCGCGTATAAACAGCCGGTTTCAAAGGCTGAGATAGAGGCAATAAGAGGGGTAAATGTAGATGGGGTGTTGAAGACACTTGTAGAGAAGAATTTGATTAAGATTGTAGGCAGGAAAGAGACAATAGGCCGGCCCATACTGTACGGGACTAGTTCGGAATTCTTACAGTACTTTGGATTAAATAGTCTCCAGGAATTGCCGAGGTTAGAGGAGTTTCATATTGCAGAAGAGGATTTACAATTACCGGAACATTTGAAGAAGGAAGAACAAGAACTTATAGAAGACAGACCTCAGGAGAGTTTGACTTCTGAACATGGAGAGGCGCCATGAAATTATCAGATCTACGTAAAAAAATAGATAATATAGATGAACAGATTATTGAGCTATTGAATAAAAGGGCTTCTATAGCTAAGGGAGTCGGCAAATTAAAGCACAAGACAGGGAAAGGCGTATATGTGCCTGATAGAGAGACAGAGATATATATGAATATTTTGAAGAAGAATAAAGGCCCTCTTTCAGTCAGCGCATTGAAGGCAATATATAGAGAGGTCATGTCTAGTTCGCTTGCGCTTGAGAAGAGTTTGAAGATAGCTTATCTGGGGCCTGAGGCGACATTTACGCACCTGGCATCTAAGAAGAAATTCGGAAGCCAGGTACAGTATTCTTCTTGCAATACTATTACAGAGGTCTTTAGAGAAGTAGAGGTCGGTAGGTCCGACTATGGGGTAGTGCCGGTAGAAAATTCTATAGAAGGTGCAGTAAGTCATACCCTTGATATGTTTATTGGTTCGGATTTAAAAATATGCTCAGAGATTTATTTGGAAATAGAACACAATCTTATAGGTAGATGCAGCTTAAAAGATATTAAAAGGGTGTATTCCAACCCTCAGGTCTTTGGCCAGTGTAGGATATGGCTTGATTCTAATTTACCAAAGGTTGAATTGATCGAAGTATCTACCACAAGTAAGGCAGCAGAGATCGCTTCCAGAGAGAAGCACTCCTCCGCTATAGCCAGTAGCCTGGCAGCAGAGAGATACAGACTTAAGATTTTAGCAAAAGACATAGAAGATAAGGCCAATAATATAACCCGTTTTTTAGTTATAGGGCAACATATTACAGCCCCTACGAAAAAAAATAAGACATCTATAATATTTTCCGGTAAGGATAAGATAGGCGCTTTACATGATATGTTGGCGCCTTTTAAAAAGAATAAGGTGAATCTTGCCAAGATAGAATCAAGGCCTTCGAAGAGAAAGGCATGGGAATATTATTTCTTCGTTGATATGCTGGGCCATTATCAGGATCCTCATGTTAAGAAGGCTTTGAACGAACTGGGAAAGAAAAGCACGTTATTGAAAGTGTTAGGTTCTTATCCAGTGGCAATGTAAAGTTGGTTAATATATGATTCCGCGTAAATCAATACTTAATATCAGACCATACAAGCCGGGTAAACCTATTGAAGAGGTGAAAAGGGAGTTTGGTTTGAAAGATGTCATTAAGATGGCCTCTAATGAGAATCCCTTTGGACCTTCTCCCAAGGCATTGAGGGCAATAAAGAAGGCGTTATCTACTATAAACAGATATCCGGACGGAGGATGTTTTTATCTGCGCCAGGCATTATCAAAGAGATTGAAGGTAACAAAGGAGCAGTTTATCTTTGGTAATGGCTCGGATGAATTGATTGTCCTGGCCCTGCGCGCATTTGTAAATGAAGGGGATGAAGTTGTTGTAGCGAGACCGACCTTTTTGATATATGAATTAGCTTCCAAAATACAGGGCGCTAAGATCAAGAGTGTACCGACCCGGTACTTTAAATACGATTTAAAGGCGATGAAAAATGCAATAAATAAAAATACAAGGCTGGTCTTTATAGCGAATCCTGACAATCCTAACGGGACATATGTTACAAGATACGAATTGGAGATATTTCTCAAGGACATTCCTGATTCAGTTTTAGTTTTTATAGACGAGGCGTATTTTGATTTTGTCGAAGAGAAAGATTATCCCAATGGTCTGGATTATATTTCGAGGAACAATGTGATCGTTGCCAGGAGTTTCTCAAAGTCATATGGCCTGGCAGGATTAAGGATCGGTTACGGTGTTTCAAATAGCGAAGTCATTAGATATATGGAATCCGTACGAGAACCTTTTAATGTGAATTCAGTTGCACAATCTGCAGGCCTGGCAGCGCTGAAAGATAGAAAATACTTATCAAAGGTAAAGAGGATGACACAGGCAGGAAAACGGTTTTTATATTCAGAGCTTAAAGACTTAGGGCTTAGGTATATACCCAGCGTTACTAATTTTGTGTTGGTTGAGCTGGGCAAAAACACTGAGCATATTTGTAAGCGGCTCCTTAAGAAAGGCGTGATTGTGCGGAACATGAAGGGATGGGGCATGGATACATTTATACGGGTAACAGTGGGGAGAGACAAGGAGAACAGACGGTTTATTCAGGAATTGAAAGGAATAATTACGTGATATGTAGGAGGCTTTATGATCATCGTCTTGCGGCCTGATGCAAAGAAGAAAGATATAGACCACATAATAGATAAAGTCAAAAAGCTTGGCTTAACGCCTATGGTATCAAAGGGAGTGGAACGTACCATTATAGGCGTGATTGGCGAAGAGGATGTTCTGCGCGTTCAGCCTCTTGAGGCATATCCTGGTGTTGAAAAGGTAATGCCGATCCTGAAGCCATATAAACTTGTGTCGCGGGAATTCAAGCCTGAAGACAGTATTGTAAATGTAGACGGTGTTAAAATAGGCGGTAAGAGAATCGTTATAATGGCAGGCCCGTGTTCTGTGGAAAATTTCGAAAGTCTGTTGAACATAGGCAAATCAGTCAAGTCCTCTGGTGCCTTGGTTTTGAGGGGCGGGGCGTTTAAACCCAGGTCTTCTCCTTATAGTTTCCAGGGACTGGGAGAAGAGGGACTCAAATATTTGAAAGATGTAAAAAAGAAGACTGGTTTAAAGATTGTTACTGAAGTTATGGATACAAGGGATGTGGGGATGGTTGAAAAATACGCGGATATCCTGCAGATCGGCGCCAGGAATATGCATAATTTTAATTTACTCAAAGAGGTAGGCCTTTCTAAAAAGCCGGTGCTTTTAAAGAGGGGGATATCTGCCACAATAAAAGAATTTTTAATGTCGGCAGAGTATATACTTTCGAACGGGAATTTCAATTGCATCCTTTGTGAAAGGGGCATCAGGACATTTGAAGATGCTACGAGATTCACCCTGGATTTGAATGCCGTACCTGTGATAAAAAAAATGAGCCATTTGCCTGTTGTTGTTGATCCTAGTCACGGGACAGGGAAATGGGATTTGATACCTGCTATGTCTAAGGCAGCAGTGGCAGCAGGCGCGGATGGTTTATTGATAGAGGTCCATCCCAGCCCGGAAGATGCATATTCTGATGGGGAGCAGTCACTCCTTCCTGAAAAGTTTGATTGCTTAATGAAGGAATTAAAGCTGGTAGCAGAGGCAGTGGGACGAGAGATATAAATAATATGTTTAAACGTATTACCATAATCGGTCTAGGCCTTATCGGCGGTTCGCTTGGGCTTGCGATAAAAGAAAAACGCCTTGCAAAGGAAGTCGTCGGCGTTTCCCGAAGGCGTGTTACGATTGAGCGCGCATTGTCTTCCGGGATAGTCGATCGTGCGACCCTGGATGTCAAAAAGGGGGTAGCTTCTTCAGACCTTGTGATCTTGAGCACTTCAGTTTCAAAGATTATAGATATAGCGGAGCGCATATCTGGTTTTCTTTCAAAAGGCGCAATTGTAACAGATACAGGAAGTACGAAAAAAGATATTGTAAAGAATATAGAGTCGGTTTTTCCGGAAACTATAGATTTTGTAGGAAGCCATCCTTTAGCCGGGTCTGAAAAATCAGGGCTGGGATATGCGGATAAAGATCTATTTAAAGGCGCGTATTGTATCTTGACAAAGACCAATCGCACAAACCAGGAGAGTTTGAATAAAATAAATAGATTTTGGGATAGGCTTGATATGAAGGTTGAGATCATGAGTCCCCAAAGACATGATAAGGTGATCTCTAGATTGAGTCATCTCCCTCATGCTGTTGCATGCGGACTTTCTAACACTGTAGCTAGTATAAAGGATTTATACTTGGCTGCAGGAGGTTTTAAAGATACTACCAGGGTTGCCTCCGGACACCCTGATTTATGGAAGGATATATTTTTTACAAATAGAGATAATATAGTCAGAGACATAGGTATGTTAAAGAAGGAATTGTCTAAGATCGAGATGGCATTGAAGAATAAGGATGAGAGAAGATTATTGAAATTATTTAATAAGGCTAAACTTATTAGGGATTCCATATAAGAATTTATTAATGTTTTACACGTTTGTAGTATTTATATTATATCTGATTTGTAAGATATTTTTTCGGTTAAAGATATATGGCAGGGAAAATTTCCCTAAAAGCGGTGCGTTGATTGTAGCAGCTAATCATGTCAGCTTTTTTGACCCTATAATAGTAGGTGTTAGTGCGCCGCGAACATTGATATATCTGGCTCGAGAAACCCTATTTAAATACAAGGTCTTTGCTAAAATTTTAAACTGGGTATATACGTTTCCCTTGAAACGCGAAGGCGCGGATTTAAGGGCCTTCAGGTTAGCTATAGGTAAATTACAAGAAGGTTTCGCAGTGCTTGTGTTTCCGGAAGGCACTCGTTCTAAAGACGGCGACTTTCAAGAGCCCAAGACCGGGATAGGTTTTCTGAATACTGTTTCAGGTGCTGATATTTTGCCGTGTTATGTAAAAGGCTCTTTTGAGGCATGGCCGAGAGATTCAAGGTTTCCCAGATGCAGGCCTGTTTCTGTATATTTTGGAAAGGTCTTGAGATTTGATAAAAAAGATTCATCGATTCACAAGAAAGAGCGATATGAAGAGATTTCTAAATGCGTCATGGCAGCTATAAGAGAGTTGAAGGAGAATGCGGATTAAAGTAGCGACTCATTCTGGTTTTTGTTTCGGGGTGAAGCGTGCAATAAATATAGTAGATAGTGCGCTTAAGAATTCGAGATATAAAGAGAATATTTATTCGCTGGGCCCTATCATCCATAATCCCCAGGTGGTGAATTCACTTTCGAAAAAAGGGATTTATGTGATAGGTGATATAGATGCGATAGAGAAGGGCACGTTGATTATATCTTCACATGGCGCGCCACAAAAGATTATTAGGAAGATTAGAAGGAAGAAGATGAAATTAATAGATGCGACCTGTCCTTTTGTAAAATACGCCCATGATATAATTAAAAGGCTGAAGGGAGAGGGGTATAAGATAGTTGTAGTAGGTGATAAGGATCATCCTGAAGTAAAGGCATTGTTGAGTACAGTAGGTAACGTAGATCTTCATCGAAGAGACTTAAAGAGTAAAAAAGTAGCTATAATATCCCAGACAACGCAAAATAGAGATAATTACATTAAGGGGATACTGGATATATTAAAGACCGATTTCAACGAGGTAAGGATATTTAACACGATTTGTAATGATACTACTAAAAGACAGACATTGACCAGTGAGCTTCTGAAGGAATGTGATGTAATGGTTGTGGTCGGGGGAAAGAATAGCGCCAATACAAAAAGGTTGCATCAGATTTGTAAAGAAAGCAAAGTAACTAGTTATCATATTGAAAGAGAATCTGAATTGAAAGACAGGTTTTTTTCAGGAAAGAAGTGTGCCGGGGTAGTGAGCGGTGCTTCGACTCCGGATGATACTGTGAAAAAGGTTGTAGAGAGGATAAAAGAATTGACTAAAAAATCTAACGAAAGAGGGGTGTTTTAAATCATGGAAGACACAAAGGAACAAGCAAAAACTAACAGCGAATTCGATTTGAAAACTGCTTACGCGCAGACGTTTCGGAGGGTAGGTGAAGGAGATATAGTAAAAGGAAAGGTCATAGCCATAGGGAAGAAAGAGGTTTATATTGATTTTGGGTATAAATCCGAGGGTATCATACCTATATCGGAATTTAAAGATGACCCGAATGTAAAAATAGGTGATGAATTCGAGGTGCTGGTGGAATCTAAAGAAAACGAAGATGGCATGATTGTCGTTTCCAAAAATAAGGCGACCAGGACTCAGGGA
>JAHJHC010000085.1 GCA_018824145.1 Candidatus Omnitrophota bacterium
AGTTATGCCTAAAACGCTAAAGAACATCCGTACCATTGCATATACGCCGAGGGATTTTATAAGAACGCCTGATAACATTGCAGAAATCGGTGCCGGCGCAGACGGATGGGCATCCGGCAGCCATGCATGAAATGGGACAAGTGCTGACTTTAACCCGAAACCCATAAGAAAAAATACACTGACCAGTAAAACTATTGGGGAAGGACCACTTTTAGCCAACTCCATTGACATATCAGCCATATTCAGAGTGGATGAGATACTATACAAAAACGCAATGCCTAATAATATAAAAGATGATGCCACAGCCCCCATTACTGCATACTTAAAAGATGCCTCAAGTTCTTCATGTTCTGTGCCAAAGGCAACCAATGCATAACTAGCAACAGCTGCGATCTCAAGGAATACGTATAGATTAAACACATCTCCGCTTATTATTACGCCATTCATCCCTGCCACCATCAAAAGAAAGAGGCAGTAAAAAATCCATTTCTCAGTGTACTTCTTCATATAATCTATTGAATAGATACTAATGAGAAATGCCACTACATTCACTGTGACCAGCATGAAAGAAGTGAGCCCGTCTAGAACCATGGAGATGCCTATAGGCGGAACCCAACCACCTACCTTATAAACAAGCACCCCACTATGCTTAAGCAGAAATATAGAATAAATGGATAAATATGCCAGACAAAATGTAGCAACAGCAGACAAAAGGTCTGATAAAAATTTTACCTTTTTACCGATAAGGGAGTTTAAAAATGTGGCTGCTAATGGTATAGCAATGAATAATGGCAATATGTTATTCGTCATAAGATCAACCCTTCAACTTACGTATCTTCGTGATATCAAATGTGCCGTATTTTTCATACACCCTCATGGCAATCGCGGCTATCATAGCAGTAACTGCAAGACCGATAACTATGGCAGTTAAAACAAGCGCCTGCGGTAAAGGGTCGACCATATCCAAGACCGTTTGATCTGGAGAGTGTATGGGCACACGGCCGTTCATCCTGTATCCGACCAAAATAAAAAATAGATGCACTGCGTATTCCATTATTACTATGCCTATAATTATCTTTATGAGATTCCTTTTTCTAAGGATACAGTACAACCCTACAGAAAAAAGTACAAGACACAAAAAATATACGCTCATTTTTCTCCACCCTTTTTAGGTATCTTCAAAAGGACCAAGATGACAAAAATAATAAAAAGCCCCGCGCCTACTTTTAGACATATGGCTAAATTGTATAAAGGGATAAGGCCGGAACTAAAAAGTTTAAAAGGTTTTCCCTTTAGCATAAAATTAAGAAAGAAGTATCCGCTGCCTATACCCAATATTGCAAACGTTATAAACATTATTGCACCCACACTCTCAAAGAAAGACATCACACTCTGATTCATTTTCTTAAAGGTCACTTCTTTCCCAAACGCCAGCATAATATGTATAAAAGAAAGTGCGATAATTGCCCCGCCTGCAAATCCGCCGCCAGGACTTATATGTCCATGCGTAACGATATATATACCAAATAGCAATATTAACCCTACTGTTAATCGTGTGATTGTCTTGACTATTAAAGTCATGCCTTCCTGATTCTTGGCCATATTACTTTTTCCTTCCGACCTTTCTCATAACTGCCAATACCCCCATAACTGCTGTAAAGAGTATAGTCGCCTCTCCTAAAGTATCATATGCCCTATAATCCAAGATAACCGAAGATACCAGATTAGTCGCACCTGTCTCTCTTAAACCCTCAGCGATAAATCTCTGAGCAATTTTCATAATAGGTTGTCCAAATTGCGGCAAGTCTTTTATGTATAGATAAATAAAAACCAAAAACACGCCAATAAATACAAATGTCACAAGTGTATTGAAAAACCAGCGGCCACTTGTAGAAAAAGGCAGATCTCTCCTAATAGTAGCCCTTATTAATATTATTATGACCAATATCTCAACTACCAGCTGAACAATCGCTAGATCCGGCGCCTTAAGTATCAGAAACACCAGAGACAGGCCGAGGCCTACTGTGCCTACTGCAATAACCGAAGACAATAGATCCTTCTCTTTAACTGCTATAATCGCACCTATAATCATAAATATTAGAAGGAGTTGCAATTCAAGCATCTAAATATTACCTCACTATGGCAAATAAAAATACTATCATCCCCAAGAGACACCATACAAGATATGTGGGTAAAACTCCGTTATGTAAATATTGAAATATCCTTATAAAGAAAAATACTAATCTCTTACCCTGATCATAGATATCAAAAACCTTTCTCTCTGCCTTGGCATAAATGGATTTCAGTATAGATATGTTTTTTATCGTGTCATAAAATTCTGTACCGGAGAGCCTCATGTCTCCCTCGATCTCTTCCCCTCCTATATAAGGAGAAGTCTCTCTTATACCTCTAATATTACCCGCAACATAAATTAAAAGCCCGACACCCAATCCTATAATCAGGAACAATGTCGCCTTTAAAGACGGCCATGTACCAATAAATGTCAGGCCTTCGGGTAAAGCCGGTACTATAAAATATTTTAAAGGTATTATATAGGCAAATACTCCGAATATAATGCATAGAGTTGCAAGGATCAAAGCCGGCAGCCACATAGACCAGGAAACTTCGTTCCGGGTTGCGGGTGTTGGGCGCGTTTCGTCTTTTGCCTTACCTAGGAACATTGCATGGATTAATTTTATAAATGAGGCGAGAGTCAGACCGCTTCCAAACATAGCTGCAATTATACAAAATACCCACAATGTCCCTCCTGAACGGCCTCTTTCTACCAAACCCTGATAGACCATCCATTTTGAGAAAAAGCCATTAAAAGGCGGGACACCTGATATTGCAAAAGAGGCGATTAAAGTTGTAAAGAAAGTCATTGGCATTGTCTTAGCAAGGCCACCCAAAGAATCCAGATCCGATGTTTTCGTCTTATATTCCACACTTCCTCCTGAAAGGAATAAACAACACTTATATATAGCATGATTGATCATATGAAAAAGCCCGCCTGCAATACCTATAATATTACCTGTGCCCAGACCAAGTACCATATAACCAACCTGACTCACTGCATGATAGCCCAGGAGTCTTTTAAAGTCATGTTGTATAAGTGCCATCATTACTGCTGCTACTATAGTGACTGCGCCTACTACCATCAAAAGGGCATATGTAAAACTATCCAATATAAACACATTTAATACCAATCTTGCCAGTAAATAAATCCCTAAAAGTTTATCAAGGCTGGCCGGTAAAAAGGCAGTTACAGTTATCGGCGCATCCTCTGCTGTATCAGGAATCCAGGTGTGAAAAGGCATTGCACCTGCCTTTGCAAATGCCCCTATAGCTATCAATAGAAATGCCCAAAAGGAAAGTGAATTATCTATGGCTATCTTTATATCACTTAAATTTAAACTTCCTGCTATAAGCCATACAATACCAAATCCCATAATCATCAGGGCATCAGAACCGCCTATTATAATAAAAGTCTTCTTACTGGTACCCGCGGACCTTGGACCGGCAATGTTAATCAATAAATAAAGCGTAAGTCCTAAAAATCCCCAGCCTGCTAAAAACACGACTATATTATTCGAGACCGCAGTAAGTATGGATCCGCCTATGGTCCAGATTATATATGAATAATATGAACGGTATTCTTTATATGAAGCCATGAATCTCACTGAGTATAAAGTTACCAAGCACCCAAAAAAACCTATCCCTAACACAATAAATCTGGAAAGATTGTCTACGTATAAAAACTTTTCATTAATCGGAGACTGGGCAAATATCTTTATAGAGGCTACGAATAAATATAGGGCCACAAGCAAACTAAAAGTCTCTATTATCCTTCTGAATCTCTTCGGGATAAGAAAGATAAAAGAACCTGCAAGTGCTGAAATCAATATTGGCTGTAATAATGTCTGCATGTTATCGACCCCGCCTCATTTTTTCTGTCTTCTCCTGTGAAAGGCGAACCAAATCCTGGCCGTCCATTATTTTCTTACCTGTCTTATAATCCACAACTGCTGTCCGCTCTGTACAGCAGTAACACGGGTCTACAGCAGCAAGTATTATTGTGGCGTCTGAAATAGTATGGCCTATCACTGCCTTTTTATTAGAAGCTATATTCATGAAACTCGGGGCCCTTACTTTATGACGCGCAGGAGAATTGCCGCCGTCAGACATGATATAATGAAATACCTCACCTCGAGGTGCTTCATGTCTACCTATTCCTTCACCTATAGGCATATCCTTTATATTTAAATCGATCTCTCCTTTAGGCATTTTATCAAGACATTGTAATATTATATTAGTAGATTCATAAAGCTCCAGGATCCTAACAACAGCTTTTGCAAAGACCCCTCCCCCATTATGAGTTATGACCTTCCACTCCACTCTATCATATGCACCATACGGATCATCCTTCCTTACATCAATGTCCACACCCGAGGCCCTTGCTGTCGGCCCAACAACAGAATAATCATGTACATCCTGTTTCGTCAATACACCGATTCCCTTTGTCCTTGCATGTATAACAGGATCATCCATTACTGCGCCCTTAAACATGTCAAATTTCGGGATTAAATCTTTCAAGGTCTTTTTTATCCATGGGAAATCTTCTTCATGCATATCCCTTCTTACGCCACCTGGCTTAAACATAGCATAATGGTTTCTATTCCCGGTAATCCTTTCGCAAATATCCAAAACCGGCTCTCTATACCTCCATGCCCACATCCAGACAGTATTATATCCTAAAAAGTGGCCTGCCAGGCCTAACCATAAGAGATGGCTGTGTATCCTCTCAAGCTCCCCTATTATTGTGCGAATATAAAGAGCCCTTTCAGGTACTGTAACACCTAACAAATCATCAATCGCATTCGTATATGCAAAGGGATGCGAGGTCGAACAAATACCACAAATACGCTCAATCAGAAATGTCACCTGATCATAACTCTTGGATTCAGCTATCTTCTCGATCAGGCGAAGGTTATAGCCGATTTCAATATCTATATCCACTACGGTTTCGCCATCTACATGTAACCTAAAAAACTCCGGCTCTTCCTGTAATGGATGATATGGGCCTATGGGAATGATTTTATGTGCCATGATATCATTTTGTCACACTGAAGTGTGACCTACAAAGTTGTCGCAAAGGCCTCCATAAACAGGCAGGTTGAAACCTGCCTATTCTCGGCTTTTGCATTTATTTATCTCTCCTCAATGGATAATTGCCTTTAGGCCAGTCGTCCTTTAAAAGTAAATGCTTCATGTTCGGATGGCCTTTAAAATTTACACCCAGTAGCTCGTGAATCTCTCTTTCTATCCACTCTGCGCATTTCATTATAGCTGTCAAGCTGTCTATCTCAAGATTCGGTTTCTCCAATACCACTCTTAAAGAAACTATAAGCCCTATTTCATCAACTGAAAAATGATACAATATCTCGACTCCGGATCTTGTATCAACTCCTGTTGCTATTGAAAACCTTGCTTTAACATCATTAAAAAGATATCTTACTATCTTCGGCAATATTTCTTTATTAATGGTAACGTACACGCGTCTTACAGACTTGTCTTTAAGTTCTATCAAGTCTTTTCCTGAACGCACTTTTATATTTTCGATGATCTCGGTTCTTTTCATTTTTTCTTTTGTCACACTGAAGTGTGACCTACATTATTGTCGCAAAGGCCTCCATAAACAGGCAGGTTGAAACCTGCCTATTCTCGGCCTTTGCCTTTTAATTTTGCAATCAATTTCACGATGCCTAATATCATTGCCTCTGGTTTCGGCGGACATCCCGGTATATAAAGATCCACAGGGAGAAGTGAGTCTACAGGATTTGGTGTATACGGGCCATTTGCAAAAATACCCTGGCCACAGGCACATGCACCTACTGCTATTACTACGCAAGGTTTTGGTGCCTGTTCATAAACCCTTTTTACACGCTCCACTGCCTTTAAGTTTAAAGAACCAGTAACTAAAATAGCATCTGCATGCCTTATGCTGCCTACCAAAACTATGCCAAATCTTTCTACGTCAAATCTAGGCGTCAGTAAATCCAGGATCTCAATATCGCAATTATTACAACTGCCACCTGTACAAAGGTGATAAACCCAGATAGATTTTGTCAAAGCCCCTAATTTTAAGCTCATATTTTTTATTTACCTAAAATTGCCAGGAAGACTGCGATTAATGCCAAAGCTGTCATCTTTCCCCAGAAAAACCTCACAGCCTGGTCTATCCTGACTCTAGGGTTTGTATTCCTAATCAAAACTATTATAACCAGTAAAACTACGTATTTCCATATACTAAAACCTGCCCAGAATACTGTAATAAGAAATAAAGGGAGGGCAACCATCATCATAAACTTTGTAAGCTTCAGGATGGCCAATAAAATCCCGGAGTACTCGATATATGTCCCTGCCATTATCTCTGTCTCTGCCTCACCAGCATCAAACGGTACCAACCCAAGTTTTGCCTGCATACAAAATATTGCGACTAAAAATGCGAGGAGCCCTGATAGATTTGATAAAATAGCTCCATTTACTGTCTGGTACTGTATCAAATCCTGTAATCTTAAAAGTCCGCTGCTTTTAATAATAGGCACGCAAAGGATAATTATAAAAGGTAATTCATAAGCCAGAATCAACTTTATTTCTCTCGATACTCCAACGGAAGCCAGTGGATTCCCGGTTGAAGATGCACCTAATATAAGGGCAATAGCCGGCAATGTCAATAAATATAAGACAACTATAATATCGCCTGTAAAACCAGTAGCACCCAGCTCTATATTAGCCAACCAGATAAAAGTAGATGCCAATATTACAGCACTCAGGCCTAAGAGCGGGGAGATCAAAAACATTATTTTCGAAGAATTCTTCGGGATAGTTATCTCTTTTATACTCAACTTTACCATATCTATAAATGGCTGATACCAAGGAGGCCCCACTCTCCATTGCACACGAGCGGTTACTTTACGATCTATCCAGCTAGCCACTAAGCCCAGAGTAGCCGTAAAGAGGAAACCAGGGAATACTAGGAAATTAAATAAATTTTTCAGCATAACGTCTATGGATGATACTTCTTCCAGGGTTTTGCATACACTGCTATATTTTTACCTATCAGATATATATCATCTTTCTCCGAAGGTTCTATATCTATAAACTTTACTGCCCCTTCAATAGAACAGGTCTTTACACAAACCGGCACTTCCTTATCACATCTATCTATACATACATCACATTCCGATATAATATAAGGTATTGTACTAGAAGGAATAATCCCAAATGGACAAGCCAAGCTGCATGACTTGCATGATATACACCGCATACTATAGCGCTTTATTACGCCATCAGGTTGTTTTTCCAATGCATCTTTCGGGCAACTCGTCACACACGGCGCATACTCACATCTTCTACATGTATGTTGAAATTGGGCTATCTCCCTTAAGCGGGTTATACCAGAATTATTGGGATGATAATAATAGCTGCATTCACAGGTACAAGCCGTGTCTTCACAACTATATAATTTTTCAAGGTCTATGAATAAGCGTTTCATATTAATCCCAAATCTCATGTATGTGGCTTATCTTATCATATCTGAATACGGGACCGTCTTTACATACGTAAAAATCCCCGAGCCTGCAGTGGCCGCATTTCCCTATGCCACAACTCATGTTTTTTTCCATTGATAAATAAATCTGTTCTTCTTTATATCCAATATCAATAAGTTTAAATGCCGTAAATTTCATCATAATGGGAGGGCCACATATGACTGCTATGCTATTCTTTAAATTTATTTTCAGATTATCCAAAGTAGTTGTTACCAGCCCCACTTTCCCTTTCCAATTATCATCACCCTTATCTACCGTAACCCTAAAATTGACCCTTTTATCTATCTTCTGCCATTTATCCAAGACACAATCTTTAAAAATAATATCTTTAGGAGTCCTTGAACCGCAACAAAACAGTATTTCTTTAAACTTATCTATATCGTGCACTAATGCGAGAAACAATGCCCTTAACGGTGCAAGACCCACTCCTCCTCCGACCAGCAGGATCTCTTTCCCTTCGAATTCATTAAGGGGATATTCATTCCCGTAAGGCCCCCTCAATCCGACTATCTCTCCCTTTTTTAAATCATGTATTCTTTCTGTAACCCTACCTGCCTTCATAATACTAATATCTAACTTGCTATTTTCATATGGGGAAGAAGAAGGAGTAAAAGGTGCCTCTCCTATGCCAGGAATAGTCATTTCTATAAACTGACCTGCTTTAAAATGCAAGGGCTTCTCAGGCTTAAGCGCAAAGGTCTTTATAGTAGGGCTCTCTTGATAAACATTTAATACTTCAGTTTTTATCGGTATATAAGGACTTTCTATCATAGCTTGCTAAGGACCTCGTGTATATATATCTTCCCAGCACAGGCCTGGCTACATCTTCCACAACCAGTACATCCGAATCTCCCGATCATATCCGGAAAAAAATTAAATTTCTTATCAAAACGATTTCTTAGGCGTTGGGCCAGGAGTTTCCTCGGATTCGCGCCCCCTGCGACTCTGGCAAAAGACAATAAAAGGCATGAATCCCATAATCTTAATCTCTCAAAATTACCTTCGACATTCTGGTCCTTTAACGTAAAACAGTGACACGCAGGACATATCACACTGCACGCCCCGCACTCAACACAGGTCTTCGCGATCTCTTCCCATAGCGGGGAATCAAATTTTTTCTTTAAGAGTGACTGTATTGAATCCTTATTTGGGATTTTTTTGTGTTTTACATGCTCGGATAGAGACCCTTTTAATGATTTCCTGTTTTCTTCCTTTTTTTCCGTATAATGTTCGGCATTCTGGAATAACTTAAAATAATCTTTTACTACCTTTTCACCTTTTCCTGAACCCACTTCTGCCACATATCCGCTTTCTATCTCGGAAAGATTTATATCAAAGTCTTCTGTCGGATACGGCATTATCCCCAATCCAATACAAAAACAACTTTCCCCATAACATGTACAATCGCTTGATATAATAAGGCCCTCTTCCCTCTGAGAAATATAAAACGGGTCATTAAAAGGTTCCTGCTCGAATACATAGTCCATTATTTTCAATGAAGCCAGATCACATGACTTTACCCCTACTATTGCTATGGGCCTGGGTTTTCTCTCAGAAATATCCTGCGAGAAGTAATCAGCTACTTTTATGCGGGCGGGAAAATAAAAACTCTTGATAGTCTGGACCGCTCTAATCTCACCAAGGACAGCATCTCTCAGTCCTTCGTCTCCGATCTTTTTATAGTACCTATTGTCGTCTGATTTTACAGGCGCATAGACATTATATGTTTTAGCAAGAGATCTAACAAGCCTGTCGAGGTTGGGTCTATTGATAAAATAATTGTCCATTAAACTAGGGCGGATTCGAAATATGTAAAGTTTGTGAAAATTATCACAAATAATAGAAAAAAATAAAAACCTGAATTTAGGTTTAAATATAATACAAACCCTCTCTTATGTCAAGAAAAATCTACTTTTTTAATATTTCTTCTCTCCAACACTTCCAGTATCTTGGCCTTTAAGTTAATAGCGTCTATAGGCTTTGTAATATACAAATCATCATATAATCCCGCAGCCTTAAGTTTAGTCTCCTCATCTTTTAAGGCACTAAGTATAACCACAGGGATCTCTATAGTATCGAGATTCTTCTTAAGTTTTTCCAACACTTCAAAACCATCCATGCCTGGCATGTGTATATCTAAAAGAATCAAATCTGGTTTCAGTTTTTTAGCTAACTCCAATCCTTTTTTACCATTTGTAGCTACACTCAATTCAAAATCACCTGTATTCTCCAAATTCATCTTAACAATTGAACAAAAATCTTTTTCGTCATCTATAATCAATATCCTCTTTTTACCCATTTTATCCACCCCTCCCTTCTATTTCTTTCATCAATTTAGATAGCTATACTAAGTTTACACTAAAAATATGGGATTGGCAATAAGTGCTCCTCCAGGATAATTAATCTCTAAGCGATAATACACTTTTTTGCCACTCCTATAGTCATTATCTACATATACTATTTCAAAGGGACTTGTCACTTCAAAAGTCTTAATGATATTGCCGTTCTTTATCAAATTTATTTTTATAGCTCCAAGACTACTCTTATTTTCAAAATGACCTCTTATTTTTATTATAGGATACCCTTTTAAATTTATCTCATCTCCGATTGTCCCTTTAATATCTAAAAGACCATCCTGGATAACAAATTCATCCAATACCAATCTTTCTTTTCCTCTTACCACATACACCCGTCCTTCTTTCAATGCTTTTAATGATGCCTCTTTAGTCAAATGTGGAATTAAAAGCATTGTGGATAAATTTTTCATGCGTTTGGATAGATCTCCTCTCTGGTCAAAATTCAATCCAGCAATTGCCCAACACGGATGCTTACGGGTTCCTTGACAATATTGTTTAAGGACCTCATCCCATATTCCTCCCGGACATCCGACTTTTTTATAGCCTTCATAAAAAACAGAGAATCCTGTGTAATTACAAGTTCCCAAAAGATCCTCCGTATATTCCCTAGTCTCTGTGCTTATATTCCCTATTTTCTTAACATTTTCTGCTTCAGGATGGGCCCAAAAAATCAAGCCATATTTATCATTAACATAATCTATTAAATTTTGATAAGGAAGGGTGTTCTTTTCACCGTGATATTGGTCATATTTAGATTCAAAAAACGGAAAATTATTAAATAAAAATAATAGACTGAAAATTATCATAATTACTCCAAAAACCTGCCTTTTTAAAGCATCCGGCCTTAAGAAAAAAAATCCTATAAGCAAAGTTATAACAGGCCAGATCATCCAAATTCTAAATTTAAAATAAAGACCTTTTCTATTAGAGATTACTGGTAAATATTCATAATCTCTATGGTTTTCTAATCCAATAACTAACATATGCTTGTGCCAATTATACATCTTAAGATTATCCTTAAAAGGACTTCCCTCCCAATAATAAAAGGGCGCAGATTCAATGCCGGGAATTATTACTAAATCCGGATTTTCTTTTTGTACCTTATCTATATCTCCAAGATACTGTTTTATACCATGAGTATATACAGAGTTCGTCTCTACTGTCTTTTTCACTATGTTGCGCAACGGCCAGAACCCATATTCCCATCTCATAAAATCACGATCGGATAAAATTATTATCTCAACGCCATTTTCCTTGGCTATTTCTACTATCTCTGAAATACTATATTCCCCATCGCTAACTGTAGAACTGATATGTATAGCTGTCTTTACCTGAATCAACTCTTCTGCTGAACCCTTCTGGCAGAAAAAAGCCAATATGCATAAGACCCCGCCTAAAATTTTAACCGCAATAAACTTCGTCATTTTTGGCTTTTTAATTTTAACCTACGGATTACCTTCGCTCTTTTCTCAATAAAGACAATGGTTTTTGTTCCCATAAACAAACCCAAGGCCAATAAAATCAAAAGAATAAACGCATACTTTTCCGGTATAAGAACGAATAAAAAAGAAAATACTCCGAGATATAGCGTGATAAGGCACATAAACAATACTATCTCTTTCTGCTTTAATCCCGTGTTCAATAATCTATGATGTAGGTGTTTCTTGTCTGCCTTAAATATAGACTTCTTTTTTAATGTCCTGCGGATCACTGCCATAAATATATCATAAATAGGTATGCCTAAAACAGTAACGGGTACCAATAACACCACTGCTGTTGCTGATTTGTGTTGCAATCCAATCAATGCTACTGAGGCCAATACCAGGCCAATAAACATGCTTCCTGAATCCCCCATAAATATCTTGGCCGGGGGGAAATTAAAAAAGAGAAATCCCAACACACATCCTGCTAAAACCGTCAATAAAAAGACATTTATATGATTACCTAAATATAACGACACAAGACTAAGCGCCCCGCATATTATAAAAGTCATGCCGGCGGCCAATCCATCGAGCCCGTCAATAAAATTCATTGCATTAACCAGCCCTACGATCCACATAACGGTAATTAATATGCTTAAAAATAAAGGGAGTTGTATATTATCTGCAAAAAAAGGATTAGTTAATATATCTACTCTAAATCCATAGGCAAATAAAAGCAATGCAACAGCAACCTGCCCGATAAATTTAATAATTGGCCTTATATCTCTTATGTCATCCCATAGCCCTAATGCCACTATAATAATACCTCCTGTAAGGAGTCCTTTTAATTTATGAAAAAATTGTATCTTAAATTGTTGATTCGTATAGAGAACAACCACCGTAGCGACAAGAAATGTAAGGTAAATCGCTATGCCTCCTAAATAAGGAACCGGTTTAGTATGGATTTTCCTTCTTCCCGGCCAGGACAATATCCTGTTCTTTAAGGCTACATGCTGCATTAGGAATGTCAGTAACCATGAAAGGCTAAGCGAAATAATAAATATAAAAACAAGTTTTCTCATAAATAATCCTCTTTATTTCTTCAATGTAGCTGATTTTTTTAACAATAATTCTTCGTATACCTCTCTTATTTGACATACCATGGTCTGGGCGCCAAACTTATTGTCTATCTTTTCCCTTCCGGCCCTGCCCATTCTCTCTCTTAATCCACGATCCGAAAGCAACTTAACCATTGCCTCGGATAAAGCAGTTGAATCTCCCGGTGGAATTAACAAACCTGTCACCCCATCGTCTACTACGTCAACGATCCCACCGACTTTTGTAGCAATAACAGGCTTACTGTAAATCATAGCCTCTAACAATACCCTTCCCAATCCTTCGAAAAACGAAGCAAGAATAGCTATATCAAAAATAGCAGTAACCTCAGGGATATCGTTCCTAAAGCCGGTAAATATCACATGGCCGTTCAAACCTAATTGTCGCGTCAATGACTCTAATTCTTTTCTCAGATATCCTTCACCTACAAACATAAATTTAACATTGGGTATTTTGGCAATTACGGGCCTGGCAGCCTGTAATATACATTTATGCCCTTTGCCTTCCCATAATTTAGAAACCACCCCTATTACTAAATCGGAAGATTTTATACCAAAAAGATGTCTTTTCTGCTCGATGTCTATTCTTATCTGAAATTTTTCAATCTCTATACCGCTATAAATGGTAACATATTGACTTGGTTTCCCTATCTTTAAAGCTAAGCCCCATTCTTTAAGGGGTTCTGAAATCACAATTAACCTATCAGCAAACCTGGCTGCAAATCTTTCTAACCATATGAATAACTTGCGATAAAGCGGTTTTTCATATTCATGGAAGGAAAAACCATGAATAGTGTGCACGATTATCGGGACACCGGCAATTCTTGCTGCCAGGCGACCGATAAAACCCGCCTTTGAATTATGAGTATGTACAATATCGTATCTCTTTCTCTTCATTATATAGGCCAATTCCCACAATGTCATTAAGTCATTATACATATTGACGCGCTGAACAAAATTTCTCACCGGACGGAATTCTATGCCGTTATTTACTGCCTCATCAACAAGGGGGCCGCCAGGTGCACAGGCAAATTCAACCTCATATCCATATTTACGGAGTCCAGTCATAGTCAAAAGAGTGTTTATTCCCGAACCGCTCACAATAGGCAACGTATGAACATGTAAAACCTTAAATCTAGCCATAATATCTCAAGATTTTAGTAAAACAGCAGCTGCTTGTATTACATCGTCCACACTTATAATATCAAGACAGCTCATATTTCTACACCTGAACTTATAACAAGGAGAACACTCAACCTCTTTTCTTATAATAATACAGTTTTCTCTTTGATAAGGCGCCAGTTTCATGGTCCCGGGCCCCATAATTGCCACCAAAGGAGTTTCCAAGGCATTGGCTATATGCATAGAGCCTGTATCGTTTGTAATATAAATCTTACATCTTTTTATAAGCGCCGGCAATTGGGTTAAAGATAATCTACCGGATGAATCCAGCGGTTTAGGAAAAATACTATGGCTTATTCTTTCTGTCAACCAGCGGTCGTTTTTTGCACCGGTAATTATTACCTTGGCTTTATATCTATTAGACAGTATCTTGCCGACCTCGGCAAATTTTTTCCAATCCCATCTGCGGGTAGGCCTATATCCAACTGGATTTATACCTATCAAAAAATCTAAATCGGAAACAAAATTCTTTTTTAGAAAAACTCCTACTTCTTTTGCTTCAGAATCTTCAAACCAAACTTGTAATCTTTTATCCTTTATCTCACATCCCAAGGCGCGGAGCAAATCAAGCTTATACTCCACGTCATGCCTTTCGCTGTCTATCTCATCTTTTACCTTAATATCGTAGAAATCAGCCTTCCCGTTAGTATTGCGGCCTACGGTCTTTTTCGGATTTATAAATCTCAATAAAAAATACATCTTTAATACTCCGATCATCCTATAGTGATGCTTCAGATTAATAGCCAGGTCAATACGCAGTCTTTTTAATTTAATTAAAACAAAAATATTATTCAATATTCCCTTAACCCCTTTACGAAAAATAAATACGCTTTCTATATAGGGGGATTTACGTATCAAATCTGCAGGACCGGCAAACGTCAAAAAATGAACGGACGAAGACGGGTAATTATCCTTGAGGCTCTTTATTGCGGGAGACGATAATACTGCATCCCCTATCCCTGCAAGTTCCACTAATAAAATTTTATTGTACATAATCTTTATTTCATGAGTACTGCCTCTACTTTTAAAGCCGGAAATATCCTCAAAGGAGATTGCTCATACACATCAGGTAATAAATTGACTATAGGCTCCAGAATAATGTTCCAGAAGGAAAGCCGTTTACCAAACACCAATCTAACCTTACAAGATGAAAATTTAAAATCAAAATAGCCTCCTCTGCCAGCATAATAAAAAAACGTCCTATATGCAAAGAAGTGCCTGTGAGTAGGATCCGTATACGCGTACTGCCATGTAAAGTGAGGAACTGATATCCTTGCAATGCCTCCTTTTTTAAGAATCCGATGTACTTCCTTCATGGCACGGTTACGGTCTATAAGGTGTTCCAGGCACTGATTCATGATAACCTCGTCAACAGATTCATCTTCAAAAGGCCACGGATACTCGTCCAAATCATGAGTTATGTCAACACCAGTAATATTTAAACTCTTATCCACATTTATATACCCTTTTAACGGCCGTCCACCTGAACCTAAATTTAATTTCAAAACATCAGACATATGTTATATACCTCTCTCTCAACATAAATTAATTTCTATTAGCGAGTAGTTTCTGCGCTGCATTAAAAACTTCCTCTGCCGATATCCTCTTCATACAGCGAAAATCCCTGCAATCAGAAGGATGGCATTTATAACACTTTTCTTCAGAACTTATAATAATATGCCTATTGCCTATCGGCCCCCATACTCTATAGCTATCAAGGGAATGCATTGCCCCAAAAATGGCTACACAAGGTACATTCAAAGCGGCTGCAATATGCATAGGGCCGGTGCTATTTCCTATAAATAGACTGCACCTTTTTATAAGTGAAACAAGATACGTCAGGCGTAATCCAACCGCACATACCGGTCTTCCTTTCATTAATGAGCCTACTTCATTAACTAAAGGCCTCTCTGATTCGTTCCCTATTATGAGCACTTTAACACTGTTTATCTTCATGAGTTTGTCGGCAACCTCGGCAAATCCTTGTTTTTTCCAACGGATATAGGATTGTCTTGCTCCAGGATGAATAACCACAATTGTTCCATTCAGCATATGCTTTTCAAAAAATTTATGAGCAAAGCATTCACCTTCTTCAGTAACAGAAACCTCTATCTTTCTATCCTCGGCTTTACAGCCTATAATCCCTACTATCTCTAATGCAGACTCGACCTCATGTCTAACCCTTGTCTCGCGGTCATCCTTTAAGATATGTGTCAGAAAGAATCCCCCGCCTCTTCCTGCATATCCTACTCTCGATATAGCCCTGCTAACAAACGCAAGGTAATTTGGCCTTATCCCGGGGTGAAAAACTAGCGCCAAACTATAATCACGGCCAAGATTATCAGATTTATAAATAAGCAACTTATCTATATTGCTATTCCTTACTAATAAATCTTTTGTGTATTCGTTAATCAACATATGGATCTGTGCATCAGGAAATGTCCGCCTGAGGGCCCTAATAGCAGGCGTGGTCAGTATTACATCTCCTATACGGTCCAACCGTATAATTAAAATCTTTTTTATCTGAGTTTCGTCTGACTTTTGCATAGAGGGCATAAATCCAAAAACACGCAAGATAAAAAATAATGCACCTCCGATAGCATCTAACGCACTATATCCAAAAAATCTACATTTTCTTACTATCCTGCCTATTCCTAAAATATAAACGACCTTTTTTATAAAATTTTTCATTTTAACTCCCGCAAAACCAGAGGAGCTCCTTTCTCTAACCAAATTGACAAAAAATTCTTAGAGGAATATAAATGTCTGAGTATAAAAATCAAAAAAAGTAACTCGCGGTGTTTGATATCGATCCGTACCGCTGTACAGTATATATTGATATATTTTCTAACGAGCCTGCTATTTTTGTTATCTTCATAAAAAACTTCGATAAAGTCGGATGGCCCTGCAAGTGGCCTATTAATATTCTTCATAAAAGATTTATGTATGGTTTTTGATTTTTTTATTTTATTATATCCTGAAATAACTGCCTGCCAGGCAAGAAAAAAACTAAGTAGATCAATTAAAGGAAATCCTTTAAAAGCAGCATATCCCCAATCCAACACAGAAAATTTGTCTATGTTTTTATCATATATAATATTCCAGGATGAAAAATCACCATGCTGAAGCAGCACAGGACAAGACTCTACGTCTATGCCTGTGCAAAATGCCTTTATGTTCTCCTCTTCCTGATAAGACAAGTCTTGGCCTTTCTTATAAAGATCCACCCCTTCAAGAACACCATTGACATATGAAGATTGATTATTCTCCGTCTTGGTCTTGATATACAGGTCGACAAGAAAGCCGCTTACAAAAGAAAATATTGTATCTTGTTTATTTCCTAAATCCTGCGCAGAGCAGATATATTCGTTCAAAGACCTCCCCGTGCAGGCAGTTTCCAAAAGAACATGATGTCCTTTTATATCGCCGTTCCAACACGGAATAGGAAAAGACGCCTGATATCCGAAATCCAGCTTATTGAGCTTGGTAAGAACATCGTATTCGTTTTTCAGGAGCTGCTTAAAATTATCATACCTGCTTATCTTAAAGATATACGACGGTTCTTTTATGCCTCTTATAAAAACAAACAATATCTCCCCACAACGGCTCCTAGTCAATGCAAAATATATATCTTCGGGATAAAGTTTCTCCGATCTCCTTTGGCCGTGAATATCTGAAATAATATTTGACAGTCTATTTTTCATATAGAATTACCCTTACAAGCGATGATACCAAAGTCAGGCACAAAGTTTCTTGAAAACCTGAGGAAAGGGCACCTTAATAAAAGTCTGACAAAAAAAACAAACTTTCTCAATAGAACCGGCGAAAACAGCAACTTTTCATATAGGATACTGTCTATCCAATACCTGAAAATATAAAACGGTTCAAGAGGGACCAGATACTTAAATTTCAAATAACCAGGGACAGGCACGTAAAAATTAATGTCTTTAAATCCCGAATTATTTAAAATTTTACGGTACCCCCTTAACGAATATATATAAGTACTGTATTCTCTTTTTTTAACAAGTTTGGAATATATATTAGCCATCCACCGCGGCATAAGCGTTGCAAACCGTAACCCGCTGTGGGGGTCCCTTTTGCCAAAAAAATAAAAATAGGCCAATGCATTCTCTATGCCTATATAAAGCGTCCCTCCTGGTTTTAACACCCTGAATATATTCCGCAATGCCGCTTCCTGAACCTTGTCCGGGCTGTAAGTTCTATCCGACATGCCAAGCCATTCTAAAACACCGTTCAAAATAACAACATCAAAATAATTATCAGGGAAAGGTAGTTTTAAAATATTCCCGCACACAGGATAAAGGTTTATTACTTTATCCTGTTCCTTTCTTATACGAATGAACCTGGCCCTTTCCCATACTGATTCAAATGCATATACACTGCAACATTGTTCAGATAGGGCAAATGCAATGGTTCCCCATCCGCTTCCCGCGTCTAAAATCCTTCCCTCTGTATCGGAATTTATAAAATACTTCCAGTTTATCCTGTTTTCATCCATGACGAACTGTTGCAGTTTCTCCGTAAAACAGGATTCCGCTGCCTTTCTCCACCCTTTGGTTTCAGCAATCCTATTTAAATCCACGGCCTCCTCAGCGGAAAGTTCACACCAGTAAGGCACATCCCCTTTCAGAAAACAGGGTATCCCATCTTTTACCCTCCATTCTGATGCACAATTCCGGCAGGTATATAAGCCGTCCTGCATTAATAGCTCACTTTTGCATTCAGGGCAGACAAATCCCTTTTCTTGCATTTATTATCCTTTCTTATATCGAATAACAAGGTCTTATAAGAAGTACTTTACTCATCCTTTAACACCGAATCATAAAGTTTTTCTATCTCTAAAGTATTCTTTCTTATGTCGAAAAATTCCTCTGCCCTTTTTCTAAGTATAGATTTATTCTCGTATAAAATCTGTCTATTATCTAATATTTTCTCTATAATAGCTGCCAGACCGGATACATCACCAGGAGGGAAAATAAATTCTTCAAAATCATCTCCCAAAGCTTCTCTATTAGAATATAAATCGGAAATAATAACGGTTTTACCCATAGCCATGGATTCGATTATTATCCTCGATAATCCCTCCCCCTTCAATGACGGAAGCACTGTAACATCGCCCCCTCTAATTTCATCAATAATGTCTTTCTTATAATCCTTAAATATCACATTGGCGCCGCCACATAAGGCCTTAAGCTCTTCCAAATACTGCCTGTCGCCATCTCCCATAATAGTCAAATTTATTTTCTCTCTGACTTTTCTAACTGCGCCAATAAGAATCTCGATGCCTTTCCTTCTTTCTATCCTGCCAAAATAACCGACTTTTAAAAATTCATCCTCTCCATATCTATCTGACGGTGTAAAGGTATCTAACTCGACGCCGTTATAAATAACCTTGACTCTATCTCCTGCGTCTATAAAATTAAATCTCTTGGATACGCATTGTGAAACTGCTATCATGCGGTCAGTTGTCCTGTAAAGCATCCAGTCTAACCAAGGAGAAGATTCAGATACCCTCAAATGCATAATAACAGGCACCTTTAATATTTTTCCGATTATTCCGGCATAGATAGTCTGACGGGGAGACTCGGTATGTATTATGTCTATATCCATGCCTTTTATAACAGTCCATAATCTACAGAAATCTCTTATTATAGAAATTACATTTAATGATTTTATGCGCGAAAAAGAAATTATGAATGTTTTGACCTTTAACTTTTGCATTTCACGGGAGAACTCACCTTCTTCAGGGAGTGCAAGGAAGGGAGTAAATTTCTCCTTATCTAGATATTTTATCAATAAATACGTGCTCCTCTGGCCTCCTCCTTTTAAAGAAGAAAATGAACTGGTATATAAAATATTATATTTTCTCCCCATGTCTCCTCTTAAAGTAACCCAAGATACAATCCTTCTATCTTTTTAATCATGCTTCCGGAAGAAAATTTCTCCTCGGCTATTTCCCTGCCTTTCTTACCCATCAAGGCAGCTTTTTCTCTGTTTTTCAATAAAAATCCTATCGCCTTTGACAGAGCGTCTGCATCTTTCGGTGGTACCAGCAATCCATTTTCTCCTTCCCTGATTAGCTCAGGAATACCTCCTATATTCGTTCCGATAACAGGCCTGCCGCATGCCATGGCCTCGATAATGGCCAAACCTAACCCTTCACGTACCAAAGACGGCAGGACAACTACATCAAGCGTATAAATAATACCAGGTATATCTGATATTACTCCTTTAAACTCCACATGTTCCTGCATGTTTAATTTGGCTGCATGCCGTTCTAACTCACTTCTAAGCACGCCGTCCCCTATAAGAACGAGTTTAAGATTATCTCCATATCTGTCTATAACCTTTTTTATGGCATCTATGAGGTAGACATGACCTTTATGTGCAAAAAGAGAAGCAATACACCCAATGCGAAAAACATCTTTATATTTATCTATTTTATCCCCCCGGACCTTAAATTTATCCAGATCAATCCCGTTATAAATAACCTCGATTTTTGAAGGAGGAATTTTTTCCTTACGAATAACGGAATCACCCACAGCCATAGAACAGCATATGATTTTATCCGTAAAAAATCCCAGTATTCTTTCTATTATGAGTTTCTTCCGTGGATAATGGTCATGTGTAGTCTGTACGTGGCGTATAACAACCGGCACTCTCGAAACAACCGCCGCCATTCTTCCGACTACGGCGGCGGAATACCCATGTAAATGAATCACTTTTATATCACACCGCCTTAATTTTCCGCATAACCTCATAAAGAAAAAAACATCCCTGTGCGAACGCATCTTTAGATTTTCCGTTTTTATGCCGTTCGCTTTCAATTCTTCGAAAATCTTGCCGCCTCTAACAAGGCACCATACATGTACGTCAAAAACAGCCTTATCTATCCCGAGGGCAATTGCAGATATGTTTTTTTCAAGCCCCCCTACTTTTAAGTCTTCGACTAAATGAAGCACATTAATCTTATTCATAAATCCTTCCTGATGATGTTCAACATTTCATTTATACGATGATTATAGCTATGTCTTTCTATGACCTCCCTGTATCCTCTATGCGCAATCCCTTTACGCATTTCAGGGTGCTTTAAATAATAATCTATTTTAGCCCTGAGTTCTCTGCCATCTCTAAAAATATCCAAATGTTCCCCTTTATTGAACAACATGCCTACATCCTTCTGATTATCCGAAAGGAGAAAACATCCACAGGCTAATGCCTCATAAACTCTTGGACTGGCCTGGTAACAGGGGATGCGGCCGTCCTGATAATGAATAGCAATAGCTATCTTACAGCTGGAATAAATCTTTTTCCATTCTTCAGGTTCTACTCCTCCAGTGTGCCTTATACATTTTTTTATAAGTGCGGTCCGTGGTATCTTTTCCCATCCGGGGCCCCAGATACCAATATCGAAATCACTAACCTGTCCTAAAATCCTCATCCTGTTTTCATAAAATGACCCGACAAAAACAATATCATTACCGTAATACTCCTTTTCTTTTGTACTCACATCCACAGGCTTATGAAAGTCAGGATCACAGGCAAACGGTAAAAAATGAATATTCTTGATATTGTAAGGCCTTAATAAATTACCTGCCTCGCTTCCTCCGTTGAATACAAAATCATAATAAGGCGCGACCTTAATGATAGGTTCAAAATCCCGCGGCGGGTCTACTGTCCAAAGGGCTGTCTTTATCCCCTGTTTTTTAATCTCCACAACCGTATCCGCAAATATCCTGTGCCCACCTACCTCTAAAAAAATATCCGGTTTATATCTTTTAACTGCAGAAACAAGATTTCCATTTATCCTCTTTAAGTCCGCCCTGTCTAAGAATCTTACAGCCTTCCTTATCCTCCCCGGAATAATAAACGCCCTGTTTTCAAAAAAAGTTGTCTCGCAAATCTTCTTAAGGGCCTTTTCTATATATTCAGTAATAGTTATAAAACCTGGGTTTTTATTCGATGAAAATAAAATCCTCATAACGTATTCCGCCTTTTTCTTACATCTCTGAACACATTATATATTTTCTGACCCGATATTATGCGGAAAAATAATCCGTACATCCTTCTTTCAAAGAAACATTCGGGATAAATTTTTGAGGCTTTCAGAAAATACTCTTTTGATTTCGATATATCCGGGAGAAAAAACCATGACAAATTCAGGTATGCCTTCAGATAAACACCTCTCCTTAAAGGATAGCTGCACTCTATACTATTTTTCTCTATAATTTTCCAAATCCGCTCTCTATTCTTAGCATATTCTGCTCGTGAAATACGGGAATAACTGCCTCCATGTATATATTGGCGGCTAGTTACGGTTTCGATGTAATGCACAGGATAATTCAAGGCTATTCTGGCAAAAAACTCTCTATTCTCTCCGAAGATCAAATCCTCTTTAAAAGCTCCTATATTTATATATGCTTCTTTCGTAAACATAGAAGCGGATGGTAAAGACAATATCCCCAAAATACATAACTCTCTATAGGAAAAACTCCTGTATGAATTTAAATTTTTTACTCCAAATTCTTCTGAATTATCTTCTTTTACCATTACATAGTTAGAAAACACACAGCCTACATCCTTATGGTCATCCAAATATCCGAGTAATATCCTTAAATGGTCAGGCAACCATACATCATCATCGTCCAATAAGGCAATATATCTACCCTTGGTAGCTGCCATACCCTCGTTTCTCGAAAAGCTCCTTTCTTTTTTCTGGGTGTTTTTTAAAGTTCTGATTATTCCTCTTTTAAGCTCTACCTGGAATTTACTTCCAATCATCTCCTGCGTATTGTCTGAAGATGCATCATCAACAATAATAATCTCAAAATCCCTGTACGTCTGGGAAAGAACGCTTTCTATTGCCCTCTCAAGAAGCCCGACCCTATTGTAAGTCGGTATGATTACACTGACCGTCGGACTCACAAACCAGCCGCCTTTGCTTCGGCATAAATATTATGCCCGTTTTTTATAAAAAGCCTTCCGATTAACGCTAAAATCTTATAAAATCCTATCCTGAATTTCAATAACACCCTATATGAGAATAATATCAGTTTATTGTTAAAACCTTTTTTTATTTTATTCTCCAAATATAATGTCCCAAAATATATCTTCATTATCCTGAGTACGTCATCCGCCAAAAGAGGTGCCGTAACGACTTTTATTTCGGAATAACCGCTATGGCTCAAAAATTTTTCAATACTCTTCTTGTTCCATTTAGTCAAATGATGCGGCGGGAGGTCCCATGTACCTATATGCGCCATAATCCTTTCTCTATTGGGGACACTTAAAAATATCTTTCCATTATCTTTAAGGATATTCTTTAAACTCCTCATAAACTCTCCTGGATTTTCCAAATGTTCAATGACCTCAAAGAAAAGAGCTACATCAAATTTATCGCCATTATAGCCTTTTATAAAATCCGATATCTCACATGCAAAAACCTTTTCTATGCCGAGCTTTTGTTTCGTAAACTCAACGATTTTTTGATTCATGTCAACAGCAGTAACATCATATCCTAATTCAACAACCTTCTTTAAAAATATACTCCTCCCGCATCCGAAATTTATAAGTCTTTCTCCTTTACATGCAATATTGCGTTCCAGGAACATTTTTTCATACCATTTAAGGGAATTGGGGGCATGTGGAGGTAAAGAATACCACTCTGAATCTTCGTACCAATTCCTGTCCCCTGCCTTCATTGGATGGGCAAACATAACCTCACATTCTGCACACTTATAAAACACATAGTCTTTTGAAGTATACGCACTGATTTTCTCGCTATCTTCTGAAAAACATGCAGGACATTTCATTTTGCTAATATAATTTTTCTCTCTTCTCTAAGAAATCTTTTTGCAACGATATAGTAAAACCCCAACCAAACAGGCAAGATACCTAAAATTATTATATTATCGTTCGGAAAAACCTTTCTTATAACGAGCCCGAAAAATAGAAAGGATAGGGCACAAAGAAAACCCTTGGAGAATCTACTTACAAGCTCAAAAAAATTCAATGTTATTAACTTTCTTGTGAAAAAATAATATTCGATGCACACAATCAGTTGAGACAGCATAAAGCTGAAAGGAAGGCTATATATACCGTATCTATTAAATAACAGTGTTAATAAAACGTAGAGCGTCAACACTCCTGTAACTGTATTTATCGCTACAATTCCAATCTTCTTTGCCGCAATAATAACCCGCGAGAGATACGTTTCAAAAGACAAGACTATGAAATATATAAGTAAAACATTAAACAGCTCAGAAAGCAATTTAATATCACTAAAAGTAAATTTACTCCCTAAAAATAAAATCTTCAATAAAGATGGCAAAAATACTATTGTCAAAGAGGTAAGCATAAAACTTAATGCCATACTTACCCTTGTCGTACGGATAAACAAGTCTTTGACCTTTTGCCATTTTGAGAATGATATCCACTCTGATACGCGGGAATAATATACCCTTACGATAGAATTTATCGAGATCTGGATGAGTGTATTTATTATTTTTTCCGCGTATGAAAATAGTGTTATTGCCCCTTCTCCTAAACGAGACGCAAAATTTTTAATAATAATATCCCTAAACCCCCATACAATAGTATTCAAGGACATCTTGGCAGATTTATTAATCAACTCCGGAAGTTTTTTATGGTAAAAACGTAATGACGGCAACCAGTTGGTCTTAGAGTGAAAAAATACTAAAAGCAGGAGCGTTCCGAGAATGTTCGAGAAAAGATTCCCTATTGCGATACCACTTACGCCATAGAAAGGAACCAACACAAACAAGGAACCAATATTAACGACAGGCGTCAATAGGCGTATTGATGCAGGGATAGCATAGTAATGCAATGCATTGAGTGTAAATATCAATACCTTTTGTACATTGAAAAATAAAAGGGCAAATACAAGGATATGGATGAGCCTTCGTGCAAGCAAGATACTCTCTTCAGAAAAACCCGGTGCTATTATTTTGATAACCCATAGATCAAATAATCTTACGAAAATAATTACAATAACCGATAGAAGAACTGACCACTTTATTATAACATCGACAAAGATAAGACTCTCTTCTGCATTATCCCTGCGGACATCATTAAATACAGGAATAAAAAGAGATGTGAAATATTCGTTTGCCAGGCCGGATAACCCGAACAACGTGAAGCCGACAAACAGACAATCTAATTCCCAAGAGACCCCAAACCTCCTTCCTAAAAGAATATGAAAAACAAATCTTACTATAACTGCTATCGAAGTTATTATGGCAAGCCTAAAAGTTTTCAATCTTAATTGCATCTTGTATATTCCTCAGATTGCGGGATCATGGGTAGCAGCATAACTATTGCTGCCATAAAAAAGAACGGTTCCATAATCCTGGTTAAAATAAAACCATTTGCACCTACATTAAAAAAAACCAAACCTACAAAACCGGACAGAAAACCCAGGCTTATACCCTTGAACAACTTATCTCGCACCATTAAAAAAACGTCCAGACCGTTTTTGAAGATAGCCCAAAGTAAAAATAAAAAAATACACAAACCTATGATTCCCATCTCTGCAAGTATACGCATATACTGGCCATCTATAAAACCAAATCCGGTAACACCATAACCTAATATCTTATGTTCGCTTTTCTTCCATATATCTTCCCATGACCGAATCCTAGCTGAAGCAGAAGGGTCCAGCTCCATACCTAACATAGATGCTGGCCTTATCTGCTCAGACCTTGCAGTGAAAGTATATTTTATTCTTTCCTTTACAGGATAAGGCATAAAAACTAAGCCTAAAAACACGGCCAATAAAAGTATGGAGATAAGCATAACCTTCCTCTGTCCAAATATTATCAAACTAAACCACATAGGTACGACAGCTATATAAGATGTCCTAGAAAGTGTAAATAAAAAAGCAGGTAATATAAAAAATATACCAATCATAGCCAGAAAAAACTTTGTCTTTTTTGAAGTGCTATATAAAAATATACCCATCAAAATTGCAAGCATGAAAACAAGATACCCTCCTAATGTATTTGGCTCTCCTGCTCCTTCAAAAGGGGCAGTAGCCCTACTAACAAGACCTATGTGAAGATTGGCATAGATACAGGTAATAAAACATGTCAAAATAAAAGCAACTATAAACATCTTTATCTGTGACCTGGTTCGAACCTGATTAGCTACCATAAAATAAAGCACAAAATATTCGATATATTTAAAAAGATAAAAAAATCCTTTTAAAGGAATAACGTAACCGAGAATTATACCGCGCAGAGTCAAGACAATACATGTAGCTATATAAATGCCAATAGGGACATTCAGCGGAGTGCTTCTAAAAAGTCCAAGTTCTTTATTTATCGCTGTCCGTGCCAACCACGTAAATGTAATAATAATCAATAAAAAATCCTCTAAACGTAATACTATATCCCGGCCAGGAATAGACCCGACCTTAATCTCCGGAGAGAGAAGCATGGAGAAAATTATAATTAATAATCCTAAATCGGGTCTGAGAAATGTAACAATGGAGACCATTAACCCAATAACAATAAAAAAAGGGATGTCATAGGAGGTTTGTGCTATATTTTTTCCTAAAAATACAGCTATAAAAATAATGACAATAATAATTATCAATAAGGGACTACGGAAGTCTATTTTTTCTTCTCCTTTTTACTTTATATAATAATCCTTCTTAACATAACTGTAGGAAGAAAACATTTTAATTTCTGATGTCCTGATATTATTTAAAACTACTCCTATCGGTTTTCCCTTTGCACTTTCTATCTGGATCTTAGCCCTCCTGAGGAGACCTCTGCCAACTTTACCGATTTTATATATCAAAACTACTCCATCGATTTTCGAGGTCAGAACAAGAGTATCTGAAACTGGAAGCACAGGAGCACAGTCAAGTAAAACTACGTCAAATTTTTCTTTAGCTTCTTTTATCAAATCACCCATTTTTTTAGAACCTAATAACTCCGATGGATTAACGTGGATACGGCCGCTAGTAAGTACACTCAGATTCTCCATGCCGTGTTTCTTTAAAATCTCTTCTGCCTTTATTTCACCTACCAAGATATCAACTACTGTATTGACTGCCTCATCCAACTTCAAAGTTCCTGCTACTACTTCATGCAGACCATTTTCTTTTTTAATGCCAAACACTTTATGAATAAAAGGATGCCTTAAATCAGCGTCTATTAGAAGCACCTTTTTTCCCATCTGCGCAAAGCTAACAGCACAATTAGCTGTAGTAATGGTCTTGCCTTCCTTTGTATCAACACTTGTAAACAGAAAACTTTTTCCTTGTTTGCCGCCACCGCTGAATTGGATATTGGACTGAAGAGTGCGGTATGCCTCGGCAATAGCGGATTTAGGTCTATAATGTGTAACTAAATAGTTTGCCAGTTTCTGGACATCACTATCCTTTCCCTCTGCCTGTTTTTTCCAAAAAGCGAACTTTTCTTCTTTTAACTTTATACATGGGATCACTCCCAGTACAGGAAGCTTTAAATATTCCTCCACATCTTCTATGGTTCCGATAGATGTATCCAGACTCTCCATAACAAAACAAGTAACTATTCCCAACACAATCCCTAAAATCCCTCCTATAAAAATATTCCTTGTTCTATTGGAATTGATAGGTGCCTTTGGTTGGACCGGCGGGTTGACTATTTCCACATCCTTGGTCTTTGACGCCTCTACAATCTGCGCCTTTGCATATTTATCTTTTAACATAGCGTATAAATCTTCGTCAGTCTTCAATTCACGTTTGAGCCGAGCAAATAATAACTCTTTCTCAGGCAGTGTCTTAAGCTGATTTTGAATGAGTCTAATCTCTTCTTCCAACAGCAAAACTTTTGGATGATTTTCTGTATATCGTTCTCTAAGGCTGGATAGCTCTAGTTCCAATCTGGCTGTTTTATCCTGAAGAGGCATCACTGTTCCCACAGCCTCTCCTTTTTCTTTAAGCTCTTTCAGTGCCTCTTCTGTATTTTTTAATCTTGTACCAGTAATATCCAATTGCCTTTCGATAAACTCTCTGGTGGTTTTAGCTTCATTAATCTTGGTTCTCCAATTCTCTTCGATATATGCATCAGCAACCTCCATGGCTATCCTCATTGCCTCTCGGGGATTGCTGTCTATAGCTCTAATCTCTACTAAATCTGTATTTCCTACCCGTTCAGTATCAATTTTACTTCTAAGTGTAGTTATGGCGTTTTGCAGCTCAGGCCATTCTATCTCTTCATCTACATATTTTAACCTTGTCACTGCTTGTTTAAGCACCTGGTCGCTCTTTATCAACTCTATTTCACTCTCTAGCGTACTACGAGCTCCCCAAAACGTAATCTCTGTCCCGGATATAGCGGCTATGGGAGCCCGTGCGTATATCTTAATCGTAGTAACGACCTTATATATAGATACCTGCTGATAACTATAAAAAAACGTAGAAAGCATCACAGACAGAAAAACAGCTATAATAATCCATTTCCTCTTGCGAAAAATCCTCCAATAATCCCATAGATTCAACTCATATCTTGCCATATCTTAATACCTGCTCCTAAAATAGATTTATAACAATAAAAATCCCCATAAAACAACCCATAATACCATATAATGTCCTATACCTTTTTCTGAAACCATACATATTTGTACAACTGAGGCCTTTTCTTAAAGTATCGCAAAAAAAATAAATATAAAAGGGATATATTGCTAACAGCATAACACTTAGATACTGATAAACTATACCATAAAAACCAAGAAAATAAAAATATATTGAAGATAAACTAAATAAAAAGAAGCTTAGAAAAAACATCTTCTTTTTGCCGAATCTAACTGCATTTGTCATAATTCCAGCTACTAAGTCTCCCTCGTAATCTTTTACCTCATGATTTAAGTGTCCTGCCGTAAAAACAATACCAAAATAAAATCCTATAAGTACGCTTCCCATATCAATACGCCTAAAAATAGAATAGCCAGACAAAAAGAACAACGTCCCTCCTACCAAATGGACGAGAGAAGATAGTATCGGCTTACCTTTTAAGAAAAAAGGCTCACAACTATATAGGTCTAAAATAAGTCCTATCAGCAATGCTATTATAAAGGTCCTGAGGGTAAACAAGAAACACGTACATAATCCTAAAAACAATAAAATAAACGACAGGACGAATAATCCTTTTGGAGAAACCTCGGCGGATAATAAAGGAGAATTTTTTGCTGGGTTATGTACATCCGCAGACCTACCGTACAGGTCATTCAATATCCACACATGTCCTCCTATAAAAATCACTCCCAGCGTTAATAATATCATTTTGAATAAAGTTTCTCGACTAAAAATAGTTACACTAAAAAGAGTGCCCAGTAAAGGAATCCCTGAAAATAACAATAATTCCTTGTATCTTATAATATCCAAATAATTTTTGATTTTTCTACAAATTTGCCTCATATTGCCCTTTAAGATTAATCTGTATATCTCTTACAACCAACCACAACATCCATAGAGACGTTGCAGAAAAAAGACTCCTCGATAAATCTATTATTACATCTCTAAACGGATGTAGCAATCCTCTTATAACTTCAGGCGGATGCAAACTAGTCTGAATAAGAGACGGGTTAATGGGTAAAAAAAGCTTGACCAAAAACAATCCGCCGTCTAGAGCAAAAATTAAAAAACACAATATCTGAATCAAATGAGGAATAAGAATGTATTTTTTCCTGACAATCAATAGGGTAAGAAAAGGCATCATCCATATAAAGTATTGAGGATAAAAATTGCTTGTAGCATAAAAAAATAGAAGAATAACTAAGGCATAATTTTCAATATTACATACAGGATGATTCTTAAAAAAATAGCTGTGCCAGAGGACTAGAAAGTAAAATATGGGAAAAAGATATAACGATACAGTTCTAAAAGAAGATGAAATCGTGATTTTATTCAGAAAAAAACCAAATTGACCCTTCAGGCCCAATTGAAAAAAGCCGCTAAGCTGGGTACCGAATCTAAAAGGGCTTATTCCTTCAACTAATAGCGTTAGCACTGCTAATGGTAAAAATCCTAAAAACACCAGCTTAATCCTCTCCCTGTTTGTCTTGCCTAAAATAAATGCAAAAGGCAAAACGAAAAATAGGCTATAATATCTAAAAAGAACACTTATACCAAGGACCAAAAGAGAGACATTATGCCTCCCTCTTCTCGCAAAATACATACTTAAAAGTATAAAAAATATGGGGATGATTTCATATTTACCCCACATATAAATGACAAAAAGAGTAAGAAAGTTTACCATCCAAAACTTTAAGGCAACCATCTGCTTTTCTACGTCTTTAATCATCTTAACCAACAAAAAGGCACACGCGATATCAAAAAATAGATACGGAAGTTTAAACAGAAACAAAATCTTAAAAATACCTTGCTGAGATGCAAACAAGTTAATTGTTTCAATATGGGCCTTAAAATCGGATAAGAAACATATAATGTTACTATTATTTAACCATATTTTATTATCTATGTGAAGGAAGGGTCTAAATATCCATAAAAAAACTGTGTGGAGATACGCAGGAACTATCAAGTAATTCCCGCCGGAAATATTAAAATTATCATATATATATCGTCCCAGATTAAAAATATGCTGGTCTATTACTTTATAACTGCACCAATAAGGCTCCAATAAATCAGGATGGAAAGTGATGGGCATTAAAATCAACCGCAAGAAAAAACCTATCAAAATCCATTTATAAATAACACTGCCCTTTTTAGACCTTTTCAACTCCTTATCTCCTATATATTCCTGGTAAGTCTACGCGGCATAACGCTAAAAAAGAAAAAATATAATTTCATCAACATAAAATATAAACTTCTATTTACCATGCCTGACAAATTCATACATGTCCTATTAACAAAATCCAAAACCTTTAAACACCAATAGTGTCTTGTCATCCGCAGTTTCGTCGTATATTGAGAAAAGACTCTAACTCTGTCTTTACCCTGCTTTAAGGTCTCTATGCAAGTTGATGCAGCTAGTTCACCGCTCTTAACTGCATAAACCAAACCACCCCCTGTTAAAGGATTTACCATTCCTGCTGCATCGCCGACAATAAAACAAGAATCACAACTTGTCCTTCTGGCCAAAGAAATAGGAATCAAGCCAGCAGTAAAACGCATCTTCTTTCTATGTCTCAACAAATGGTGATTTTTAATAAACTCTTCCAGACAAACTTTAAGATTTCTCTTTACCTTAGAGCATGTACAACCGACACCTACGTTCAACCTATCTTTTTTGGGGAAAATCCAATAATAACCCCAGGGAATATCATATGAATTAAAAAAAATTTCGACCATATCTGAAAAATTGTTTTGGCAATCCAACTCATAGGTTAACGCAAGACAAGTGTTATCAGGTCTTTTTTTAAAACCAACGCCAAACGTCCTCATGGCAAGGGTATTCACTCCATCGGCAAATACCACTAATTTACTGTTCACCTGTATCTTTCGCTCAGTAGTCAAATCTTCTATAAACACCTCGATAGCTGTGTGTCTCATTTTTACATCGTAAACCCTCGTTGACAAAAAAAGACTTGCTCCGGCGGTAACTGCCTGGTCTGCCAAAAATCTATCAAACACTTTGCGATAAACAGTAACAAATAAAGGATATCTTCTATATAATCTCTTCTCATAAGAATTGAAATGTAAAACACAACCGTAAATCTCTTTCTCTATTATACGACTATCCAATCCTAACTTCTGGGCAAGAGCATACGGCATACCTCCTGCGCAAGGATTATGTAGGCCGGGTTCTTTATCTTTTTCTATCATTAAAACATCTATTCCTGCCTCAGCAATAATCCTAGATGCAGTTGAACCTGCAGGACCTGCACCAATAACTATCACATCCCACTCGTTCTTTTTAAGTGTCATATAATCTAAAAAAAATGTCACCTTTGAGGTGACATTTTTAAAGCATTTTCTAAAACTTTACTCTGGATTTGGAATGATTTCTTTTTACCATTCTCCCATTCTATGTGCAACATCAGCGGTATAAAGAACAGGTGTAATCTGTCTCAAAATATAATTGATAGAGGCAATGGTAGAATTAGGGACATAAATAATGTCTCCTTCTCTAATAACTATATTCTGCTGCATATTCCCTCTTTTAACTAAACTGGCTACGTCAACAGTAATGACATTCTCTTTTTTAAGCTCTCCACGAATTACTCTCGTAGATTGCAAAACAGCATTTTCAGTATAGCCACCTGCCATGGACAAGACATCAACTATTCTCGACTGCTCCTCGATTATATAAACACCAGGTTTAGTTACCTCTCCTAGAACAAACACCTTATTACCGCCGAATTCTTTAATTCTTACAGAAACCCCTGGCCGCACATCCGTATTAAAAAGCACTCTCAGCCTGATCTCTGAAACTAACTCTCTAGGAGTCAAGCCTGCAGCATGAATATCACCGATTAAAGGCAGCATTAAATTACCGTCTGCCCTCACGCTTATCTCTTCCTCAATAAAGGCCTTTGGTATATAAACAATATCTCCTTCTCTGATAAAAACATTGTAATCTATATCTCCTCTTTCAATTAAACTGACAAGATCAACAATAATCACATTTTCCTCTTTAGGCTCACCTCGTATTACCTTCGCAGACTGCAAAATTGCATCTTCAGTATAGCCTCCTGCCATGGATATAAGATCAATTATCTTTGCTTCATGTTCAAGGGTATATACCCCTGGGTTCGCTACCTCACCCAAAACAAAAACTTTCTTACCGCTGAATTCCTTTACTCCCACAGAAACCTTGGGTTCTTTTACATAAATAGCTAACCTTTCCGTGAGTTCCTCGGCCAATTCTGTAGGAGTCAAACCATGCGCCTTTATATCACCTACCAAAGGAAAAGATATCTTACCATCAGGCCTGACTTTTATCTCTTTACACAATTCTTCACACTGCCAGACAGAAATTTCCAATATATCCCTTGCACCTATCATATATTCTGTCATTCGTTCCTGGTCAGTATGAACCCCTTGAATCTTAGCTAGTTCATCTTCTTCCCATACTAAGATCTCTAGCACATCTCTTGGACCTAAAATATATTCTGTAAAATATTTCGGATATCTTAAAGTTTTGACTAAGTTAGGATTATCCACAGGGTTAATATCAATAGAAGATGTGGGAGTAGCAACACAACCTATCTGCCAAAATACTGAAGTTATAACTAATATTAAGCCAATACGCTTTTGTATTCTAATATTCATGTATTCTTACAAGACTTTTCAATATACATAAGTGAATGTTCAGCTAAGTTCACTAACTTTGGCCTTTCTAAATTTACGCCATCAGGATCAAATAAAACCTCTACCACAGGATATAAAGGAAACCTATCATTAATCTTTACTACCCTGCCAACTTCCCTCGTATTCAACTCAACCCAATTACCGACAGGGTAAATAGAAATTACTCTAAGGAATAATTTTAATAACGAACTTTCATAAAAATTTATCTCCTTATCTAAAATCTCTATTACTGCTCCCTCTGGAGAAAATGGCTTTCGCCAAGGGCGTAGAGAGATCAAGGCCTCGTAAGAGTCTGTCAACCGTAATATCTTTGCATAGCTTACAATCTCATTACCATTAAGCCCTTTTGGATATCCTTGGCCATTTACCTTCTCATGATGCTGCAAAACTATATGAGAAACCAATTCTTCAATATCCCCGGTCTTTCTTAACCACTCATAACCCTTCAAAGTATGAGTTCTGACAATATCCATTTCCTTTAGTGTTAATTTATTAGGTTTACTTATTATTTCCTGCGGCACGTCTGCCATGCCTACGTCATGTAAAAACGCACCCAACCCCAGGTTGGTCAATTCAAATTTACTCTTGTTCAATGCCTTGCCAAGCATAAGAGATAATAAACATACATGTACCGAGTGCGTGTAAACATAGGAAAATTCGGGCTCGATAGTAGAACCCATTAAAACTAATTCCATGAACATACCATTATGGGAATTATCCAGATGATTAATTAGTTTTTCTAGTATATCTACAGCTTCTTTCACTTCGAAACTTTCGCTTCTTTGCTTTTTCTCTATAATCTCTTTTATAAGACCCAGAGAATCTCTATAAAGTTGGCTATCAACATTCTTACTAGCAACTAATTTCTGTTTCTTAAAAATTTCGGAAATACGTATGGGAGATGGGGGTACGACCGAGGGGAGAGATTGCGGACTATCGCTTTTACCTTTTCGCTCATATAGAGGCTTCTTCTGTATACCCCGTTTAACTGCCTCTGATATCCTAAGCATTTCTAAACCACCCTCTCTAAATCTTCAATTACCTCTTCAACAATATCTTTACCTATTCTATCTGTCTTTCTGCCATAGCCCACTAAAAGAGACATATCGCAGACATTATTAATTTCCCGGGGATTGCCTTTGGAATAAAAGAAGATCGACTTGGTTGCTTCTTCGGAAAAAATAGCTCCATCATAACCAGCTACTTTCAGTCTATAATTTATATATCCACCTGTCTCTTTTTCCGTCAATGGGTTTAGATAACAGCGGATAGCCAATCTCTGTTTAAATTGTTTATATTCGTTGATAATATTGGATAATTCCAATTGTCCGATTAAAATAACTGACAAAAGAAATCGATTATTAAACTGAATGTTCAGGAGTAATCTAAGCTCTTCCCACGTCTCTTTATTTTGAATTAAATGAGCCTCGTCTATAATAACTACAACATGATTACTCTCTTCCATATTCTTAAGCAATGTGTTTTCAAGGAGTTGTTTAACTTCTAGCCTATCTATATCATGACTAAACTCTACTCCCAGCTGGCAAATAATTTCTTTCAGAAACTCCAAAGGGCCAAGAAGAGGATTGGCTATAAAAACAAAAGAATAATTATTAGTATCGCTAAATTCTTCTAAAAGAGTATTCGCTAAAGTAGTCTTACCTGTCCCATAGTTACCAATAAGCACGGCACCGCCTTTTTTCTCCCTTACTACATAAACTAAACGCATTAAAGCCTCTTCATGCTCTTGAGAGCAATAAAAGAACCTTGTTCCTGCCGTATTCTCAAACGGTTTCTCTTTTAAATGCCAATATTGTTCGTACAATCTATCCCTCTACATTTTATATGTCCTATATATACCACTTAAGAAGTAATTTCAATACATAAAAAAATATTTTATTAATTCTACCATATCTACCATATTTTATAATATTACCTGATTTCACGCAAGGATTTTATAATTTTTACATACTTCCTTCTAATAAACCCACCTGTTCTTTAGTGCACTAAATCTTACACCTTTCCTGTGCAAAAATTGAAACATTTTCAAGAATTTCCTAAAGGCTTTTAAACTTTTTAAAATCGGACTTGCTTTTAGGTGAAAGGTGCAAAAAAATACAAGAAGGGCTGTTTCAGATATTTCTCACAAAGATGCATGTTTCAAAAAGTCTTAACCTTAGTATTAAAAATGTAACTCCATTGCGCGCGGCGGGCAGGCCTTTATGCATAGCTCGCAGGCAATACATTTATTATCATAAAAATCAACTTTGCGAGTCTCTGGGTCTATAACCAATGCCCCGCTTGGGCAGATCGGGACACATGCGCCGCAATGAGTACACTTTCCCTCATTCCTTTTAATATCCTTAGATAAGGGTTGTGCGGTTACACCAAGTGATTTTACAAAATCCAAGGCCTTTTCAAAATTTTTATCCGAACCTCTAAGTTCAAGGACAAGGAGCCCCTCTTCTCTCGGTGTAACGTATGCCTTCAGTATATTAAACTCCAGATCAAAATCCTTTACCATCTTGCAAACTATAGGCTGCTCTACAAGTCTGTGAGGAAATTTTAAGACAATGCGTTTAGAAACCATATTTACCTCCGATTAACATATCTCCATATCTCCGGAAACACCAAAATCATCTTTATAAATTATCAATGCGCCTTTTACACCTTTAATAGATGTTGCA
>JAHJHC010000086.1 GCA_018824145.1 Candidatus Omnitrophota bacterium
ATGCTGATTTTAATGGTACATCTAGTGATGGAACAGGCTCAGGATTAAGCCAGGCGACATTTTCAACAGCATTTGGAAATTCGCCTTCAGCTGATGCTACGCCAGCATCTTGGAGCGGGACGTATACAATAGTAGATACTGATACAGGGACTCAAACTCTAACAGTTACAATAACAGATAATGTAGGAAACCAAGCTCAAGACTCTATTACCTGTTATGAGGATACAACTAATCCAACAGCAGGCACACTTTCAGTGGATGAGAGTAGTTCGTATTTACATGTTAATGGAGCTAATTTCTATTATTCAGAGGCAATGGGTGCAACAGAGCAAACAGCGAGTTTTTCAGTCGCAGATCCATCAGATGGCGGTGCAGGATTGCAGTATATTACTTTTCCAGCGTTCTTTGGAGAGAGTGCAGTTAATGACAGCGAGGCTTCTTATACTGAAGACTACCTTATTAATAATACTGATACAACTACAGGCGCATTTACATGCACAACAGTGGATAACGTAGGTAACTCTAGCACTACTAATACAATCACAGTTACTAAAGATACTACAAATCCTTCTATTGATACTACTACCCTGACTGAAACCTCATCATATCTCTGCTACGATAATACAGATCTTTATTACTCTGACGGCATGGGTTCAACGCCTCAGGATGCTGATTTCAATGGAACATCCAGTGACGGCGGAGCAGGATTAAGCCAGGCGACATTTTCAACAGCATTTGGAGATTCGCCTTCAGCAGATGATACACCAGCGAGCTGGAGTGCGGCATATACCATAGTAGATAGTGATACAGGGACTCAAACTCTAACAGTTACAGTGACAGACAATGTAGGTAACCAATCTCAGGACTCTATTACCTGTTATGAGGATACAACTAATCCGACAGCAGGCACACTTTCAGTAGATGAGAGTAGTTCGTATTTACATGTTAATGGTGCTAATTTCTATTATTCAGAGGCAATGGGTGCAGCTGACCAGACAGCGAGTTTTTCAGTAGCAGGCGCATCAGATGGCGGCGCAGGTTTACAGTACATTACTTTCCCGGAGTTTTTCGGAGAGAGTGCAGTTAATGATAGCGAGACTTCTTATACTGAAGATTATCTTATTAATAATACTGATACAACTACAGGTGCATTTATATGCACAGCAGTGGATAGTGTAGGTAACTCTAGCACTACTAATACAATTACAGTTGCTAAAGATACCACAGACCCTACAGCTACAAGTGTAGCTTGTTATGCTGATACTTTAGGAGATGATGCTGCGTATGATGATGATATTACAGTAGGGTTACAGTGGAGTGAGTCAGATGGAACAGGTGCTGGTATTTTGTCAGTGAATGCATGTATTGGCACTACTCCTCCGGATGAAGCTGTGAGTGTCGGTACTGAATCAGATACTGATACAGGTACAGAAGGAAGTAATACCTATTATGTGCAACTTACTGATAATGTAGGGAATACGAGTTCAATAGGAAGTGACACCATTACTATTGATTTAAGTGATCCTGATGCACCAGGGAACTTGACATTTAACTCTAAGACCTCTGATTCTGTAATATTAAATTTTGGTGCCCAGAGTACTGAGCCAAATTTCGATACGTATAAAATATTCTATAAGCAGGGGACAAGTGGCGTTACTGAATCTGACACAGAGCATGTAGATTCAGATTTAGGGTATATTAATTATAACACCACTACTAATACTACTATCTCTAGTCTTACAACAGATAATTATTACACCTTTAACATCTGGGTCTATGATTTGGTTGGCAAAAAAGCTTCTGCTACAGAGATTACTGTGTTTGTAGGAGATTGCACTATTACATCCGCCGCTATTGATTATGATGATGGTGTAGGTGCAATAGGATGGGGAGAGATTTCCTGGACAGATACAGAAACTAACGGGAGCATTATTTATCAGGTAGAATACTGGAATGTTGATGCATGGGCGTTAGTACCGGATAATGATTTAACTAATAATTCTAGTGGTTTTGGTGCTTCTCCTATAGATATTTCAGGATTAAATACAACTACGCATAACCAGATCCGTATTAAAGCAACATTCACCTATTCTGATGGTACACCTGTTTTGAGTGATTGGACGTGTACGTGGAGTACTAACCAGAGTCCCACTGAGCCTACTTTACCATGGTGCGAAGATACAGTTAATCCGCCCAATGTGAGTGATTTAATGCCTGAATTTAGCGCAGTTTACAATGACCCTGATTCAGGTGATACTACGAATGCCTGTTATATCTTGGTTGCCTCCAGTACTGCAAACCTCGATGCAGGGACAGGGGATTTGTGGGATTCAGGTTGGTTGGTTGATACAACGTCACAGGGTGAGCGCTCGTCGGATAAGACTTATGTCGGCACTGCGTTTTCCAATAATACGACTTACTACTGGAAGATTCGCTTCAGAGATGATGATAATGAAGTCGGCACCTGGAGTGCAAATCAACAGTTTACGACCTGTGCAGCTAATGCTGATGTTGTAGAGACGAGTTCCAGGACAACCAGCACGTGGTATCAGGGGGATGGGTTTACTTTTGAGTTTAGCTCTGCTAATTTAGATAATACCGCCATCCAGTATTATAAATACGTATGGGATACTTCTGCAACTACTGATGCATCGAGTGGTACTACGTGGTCATCCAGCGATATCACAGTACCGAACGGCACTTATACTAAACGTAACAAGAAAGGCCTATATCTCCACGTCCTCTCTTACAACTCACAAGACCAGGCTGCCCCGCAAGGCACACAACATTATGGCCCCTACTGGTGCGTAGAAACATCTCGTCTTTTAAAAGGTGGCAAATTCTTTGATGACGATGGCAACAAAGTAGAACTCGGCCCGAAAGAATAATTCCTTAAAAAATTGAAAGAAAATAGGTGCATCCTGTGTCATATATCTAGCTGCAGTATCTAATGTTGCCGAAGAGTGCGCTTTGGCAGCACAAGGTGCTGCAACTACACAATAAATTTGGCCGGAAAAATTCGACGGCCTTGTCCTTGACAGAATGAGTTCTATATGATATAATTTTTTTTTGATTTTATATCATATTATACCTTTTTGGGTAGAGGTAGAAAGGAGGAGTGAAATATGCTTAGGTTAATTAAGAGCCGCGGTTTTACGCTCGTAGAGATAATGATAGTAGTTGCAATCATATCTTTATTAGCCGCAATAGCAATACCGAATTTGCTACGAGCAAAGCACAACGCGAATGAGGCAGCAGCCATTGGCGCATTGAGGACCGTTTCTACGGCATGCGAGAGCTTTAGGGCTGCGCAGACACCAGCAACGTATCCTGCCAGTTTAGCAGAGTTGGGATTAGCCACACCGCCTTACATTGATTCGAGTTTAGCCGCAGCAACAGCAGCTACGACTCCGAGGCAGGGGTATTATTACACATATGCGCTCGTAAATGCAAATCAGTTTACGTGCCTGGCGACTCCTGCAGTGAGCGGTACAACTGGGACAAGGATATTTTTTGTGAATGAGAGTGGTGTTATCAGGCTGACTAGTGCAGCAGGTGCTCCCATAGAATAATATAAGTCCGTTCCAATGGTGTTGTATACCATGTCAGGTGCAGGGGATATTTAAATATCCCCTGCACCTTTTTTTATTTGCTTGACATTTTGTATCAAGTAGTATAAATTTATTATAAATGAAAACAAAGAGCGGGTTTACCCCGTTCCAAATCTTAATAAATAATAAGGTTACGTTAGTGGATATAGTCAAATTTTTGTTTAAAAGAAAAAGGCCTGAAGGATTTGGAACGGGGTTTACATTAATCGAAATAATTATAGTTGTTGCAATAGTAGTAACCCTTGCGACACTGGCGATTCCAAATGTACTGCGCGCCAGACATAATGCAAATGAAATGGCAGCGGTGGCTTCGTGCAGGGTAGTAGTTACAGCAGCCCAGAATTTTTATGCGAATGCTACCCCGCATACTTATCCGGGCAGCTTTTCGGATTTTGTAGCGCCTATATCAGATCCTCCGTATATAGATGATGTCCTTGCCAGCGGCACAAAACAGGGGTATAATTTTACATATACTTTTATAGATACCGAAAGCTTTACGTTACATGCTGACCCTGTGGTTGATGGAAAGACGGGAACGAGACATTTTTATGCTGACGAGGTAAGTGTAATAAAGGCAAATCCTACTGCTATAGCAGGCCCGGATGATCCTGTGGTCGAATAATATTATTATATAATATATATTGGAGCTAGATTAAATGAAGGGAATGAAGAAGTCTGTAGGCGTTGATATAGGAAATCACAGTATAAAATTAATAGAACTTGAAGATAAAAAAGGCCACCTCACACTCACAAAATGCGCTTTAAGTCGCATTGTGCGGGGTGATATAGAGTCTGCGCTCAGAAATTTGATGTCGTTGACAAAATTATCTTTAAGGCACGTAAATGTCTCGCTGTCTGGCTCGGCGGTAATTGTGCGGTATATTGAGATGCCGCCCATGAAAGAAGAGGAACTTAAGAGCGCAATAAAGTTTGAGGCGGAAAAATATATCCCTTTTACTATAAATGATTCTATTGTAGACTGTGCAATACTTGATAAGACCCTCGCGGGCACACAGAGAGTCTTATTGGTTGCAGTAAAGAAAAACGAAGTGGATAATTTAGTAAAGCTCTTTAAGAATGTCGGCATGGATATAAATATTGTAGACATAGACAGCCTTGCATTATTGAATTCTTTCCAGAGATTGAATCTGGATGCGGATAAAAAAAATACCTATGCAATCATAGATATGGGCGCCAGATTTTTGAACATGAATATCATATCTGATGGCAAGGTCTATTTTACAAGAGATATACTCGGAGGAGGGGCGGATATCGTAAGGAGGATCAGCGATGTAATGGGCGTTAGTTTAGAAGAGGCCGAGGCGTTACAACAAAATCCCGCTGAAAAAAAAGCAGAAATCTCTAGCGTTGCGATGCCTGTCATGGAGAGGATTATCTCACAGATAAGGATGTCTTTTGATTATTTCGAATCACAGATCGGCAAGAGTGTGGAGAGATTATACATAAGTGGCGGGGTTTCATATCTTTTTAATATGGTTGATTTTCTAAAAGACAATTTAGGCATAGAGACGATATTGTGGAATCCTTTGGATGGTATTAGTGTGTTAGAGTCTATCGAAGAAGTGGAGCGGTTCCCCGCTCTATTTACAGTGGCAGTAGGCCTTGCCTTGAGAAAATGATAGAGATAAATTTATTACCCGAAGAATTGCGGAAAAGAAAAAGGGCACCTTTAAATCTGGAAAATTTGGATTTCGAGATGGACAAGTTAAAACTCCTCATCGGGGGTATATTTGTAGGGTGTTTGGTTTTACTGATTGTTATTCTTTCAGCAGGTTCATTTATTAGGAAAAGTCAGATCATGAGGCTTAAGGCTAAAGAGAGCCTTATTGCGCCGCAAAAATCGCAAGTGGAAATGGTGGACAAAGAAGTAAATCTTTTGAAGAATAAGCTGAAGACTGTAGGTGAAATCACTAAGAGGAGATTTTTATGGTCCCAGAAATTGAATGAACTTTCAGACATGGTCTTGCCGGGGATTTGGTTCACTCGTATCTATACAGACTCATCCGAAAGGTTGATGATACAAGGTAGCGTGATATCAAAGAAAGAAGAGGCCATGGCTACCGTAGGCAAGTTTATTAAAAATATAAGAGCTCACAGTTCATTTTTTAAAGATTTCAGTAATATCGAACTCAAGACAGTGCAGCGTAGAAGCATAGATGATAAGGATGTCGTGGATTTTACGATAGCGCTGTATTTCTAAAGGATACTCATGGATGTTCAGGAAAAACAAAAGTTAATACTGCTTTTGGGGATTTTCGGTATCGCAGCGTTATTAGTTTATTATAATCTTCTTCTTAAACCGAAATTTTCAGGCTTTATAGTCTATAATAGAGAATATATTTCTGCCAAGAGAAGCATTAAAGCTGCTGAAACCCTGATTGCTAATGAAGATAGGATAAGAAGAGACTATGATAATCTCAAGAAACAGGTAGATATGCTTGACGGAAGCTTTGCTAATCAAGATGATATCTCCAGCTTACTGCAGGACTTTTCGAGGATCGCGGAATCTTCAGGGGTTAAGATACTGAAGATCAAGCCTCTTGAGGTGCTTGATAATATTTCTCAGGATGATGCTGCGCATCGCTTTTATTCGGAATTCCCGATCTTGATAGAGGCAATAGCCGGATATCATCAGTGCGGGGAATTTGTTAATAAGCTTGAAATCATGGATAGATTTATAAAGATTGACGATTTGGATATAAAGGCTGGGTCAGGGGATCCCCGACATTATATAAAATTGAAAGTGAGTACTTATATTGTTTATTAAAGATAGATCAATGAAAGCTCTTTTATCCGGGACTGTCATTGTATTAATAGCGGGTTTCGGCTTTGCAGAGCAGTGTTTTAAATATGATTCTGGGAGAAAGAGAGATCCTTTCGTACCCCTTGTTTCAAAGGATGGTATTTATGTCTCTGACGCGTATGGAATAAAAAGTATAAAAGATATCAGACTAGAAGGTATTGTTTGGGAGGTGGAAAAGCCTTCTATCGCGATAATAAACGGAGAGATCGTCGGAGAAGGGGCTGAAATAGGAGTTATCAAGGTTTTAAAAATAGAGAGAGACAGCGTAGTTTTTGATGTGGATGGGCAGGCCGTGAGGGTAGAGCTTATAACCGAGTAAGCTTAAAACTGAGGGGGGGGAATATGAAATTATTTAGGTGTTTTATAGTTTCTTTGTTTGTATTCTTTGGCGCGACTTGTTTTGTATTTGCGGAGGAAGAGGTTCAGGAAGGAGTTGCAGATGCAGTGTCCTCACAGTCTGAAGATACGCAAGGTGCGGTTGAGACATCTCCGGGAAATGTGACCTTGGATTTCAAGGATGCTGACATAACAAATGTCCTGAGGATACTTTCCTACAAAAGCGGCATAAATATTGTTGCTGGTAAGGATGTTTCGGGACCTGTGACTATAAGATTGACAGATGTACCGTGGGAGACGGCTTTGGATGTGATATTGAGGACATATGGTTATACGTATGAAAGAGACGGGAATATTATTCGCGTAACAACCACTGAAAATCTGGAAAAGGAAGAGCTTATTACAGAAGTCTTTTCTTTGGATTATGCAGCTGCAGCAAACGTAAAATCATCGATAGAAGAGATGGTTAGTAACAGAGGTAAGGTAAAGTTCGATGAACGGACCAATCTCCTTATAGTTACGGATATAGGCACGAATATCCACAAAATAAGAAAGGTTATAGACAGATTGGATATGCAGACAAGGCAGGTTATGATAGAGACAAAGATTGTAGAGACTACCTTGGGTAATAGTGAGAAATTTGGAATTGACTGGCAGATGAAGGTTGTTGCCTCAGGTGCCAAGATACCTACTACTCTGCCGTTTCATAGAATGCTAGATGACGAAGCGCAGAGTTATATGCCCGCACCAAAACCGCCTGAAAGTCAAACTGAATATGATGCGGATACAGGAACTACACTCGTAACCCAAACAGTGTCAGAGTTTCCTACAGCAAGTGAAGGTGTGCCGAGCTTTCCGTATACAGGGATTGATAATTTCTTGTTCGGGACATTGGATTTTTCACAGTTTCAGGCAGTGATGGAAATCTTGTCTACAAGGGGAGACACGAGTATTGTCTCTAATCCAAGGATCGTAGTTTTAGAGAATCAGAATGCGGTTATTAACGTGGGGCAGACATTGAATATACCGACTTACGAAAGGAATAGTGAAACAGGGAGCATGGAGATTACAGGTTACATGGAAAAAGACCTGGGTGTTTTACTTAAGGTAACTCCGCATATAAATACTTCGGGATTTGTAACGCTCAGTTTAGAACCCGAGCTAAGTTCGCTTCTTAGGTATGATACGCTTACAGCACAGATTCAAGTCCCTGTTTTTTCCGTAAGGAAGGCAAAGACTCAGTTAATGATAAAAGACGGCCATACTATAGCAATAGGAGGTCTTATTAGTGAGAGGGAGGTTGATAAGATTAGCAAGATCCCGTTATTAGGTGATTTGCCTTTAATAGGGATACCTTTTAAAAAGATAGAAAAGACCAAAGAAAAAACAGATCTTATATTTTTTGTGACTGTTAGACTTATAGACCCGGAATCTCAAGAAGCGCTTGCAGCGGCTAAATAATAAAGACGGATTATGATAAGATTAGAAGCAAGATTTTTTAAAAAGGGGATTTTAAAGAATATTTCGCATCTGGATGTTGTCAGGCTCTTTCAGAGGGCTGTAAGGCGCGCTGATCTTCCTGTTGCCTTGAGCCAGGGGTATTCCCCGCATTATAAGATAAGTTTTGGAGAGGCATTGAAATTAGGATTGGAGAGTGAAGCTGAGAAAGTAGCATTTACATTGGATAAGTGGCTCGATTTCGAAGAATTTTTACAGAGGTTGAATGAAAAACTACCGGAAGGGATTAAATGCAGAAAGAAATATTGATAAACGTTGAATCGCAGGAAAAAAGAGTTGCAGCTGTAGAAGGAGGGGTTCTACAGGAGTACTATGTAGAGAGACCGTCTGTAACGAAGTTAGTAGGAAATATTTATAAGGGTGTGGTTAAGTCAGTCGTATCTGGTATCGGCGCGGCATTTGTTGACATAGGTTATTCTAGAGATGGATTTTTATATGTTTCTGATATAGTTTCGCCGGCGCATGATTTTGATCTGTTGGATGACGGCGGGGGAGGGGATACTCTTAGTCAGAGACCCAGGCCAAAGTCTTCAGATATAAATAAGCTTGTGCAAAAGGGACAGGAAGTCCTTGTTCAGGTAGTAAAGGATCCGATCGGGAACAAGGGTCCGCGCCTTACGACTCATATAGGCATACCCGGCAGGTTTTTCGTTTTTATGCCTTTTGACCGGCACATTGGTATTTCTAAAAGGGTTACTGACCGGGTTGAGCGTGAGAGGCTGCGTAAGATTTTGAAAAAGATAGCGCCTCCTTTGAAGATGGGCCTTATTGTGCGAACAGCAGGTGTGGGTAAGAATGAACGGGATTTTAGACGTGAAGCGAAGATGTTGCGCTCGCTCTGGAACAGGATACAGCATAATACTGATAAGATCAAACCTCCTTCCCTTGTCCATGAGGAGTATGGCCTCACATTTAGGATCTTGCGCGATTCATTTAGCGAGGATATAAACAGGATACTCGTGGATCACAGGGATGAATATAAAAGATTAAGGAACTTTGCTAATTCTATAATGCCAAGCATGATTAGTAAGCTTATGCTATACAGGGAACGAACGCATCTATTTGATTCCCGGGGTATAGAGAAGGAGATAGAAAAGCTTTATATGAAAAAGATAGGGCTTAAATGCGGGGGATATATTTTCATAGAAGAGACCGAAGGCCTTATAGCCATAGATGTTAATAGCGGGTCTTTCTCAAGGCGAAATATGGAAGATACCGCGTTTAAGGTAAATTCCGAAGCGAGCGTTGAGATTGCCAGGCAGATACGATTGAGGGATATAGGCGGCATCATTGTTATAGATTTTATTGACATGAACCTGCAGAGCCACAAGCGTGAGATCTTTAATATATTGTTGGATTCTGTCAAGCGGGATAAGGCCAAGATTAAAATACTCAAGATGTCTGAGTTTGGAATAGTTCAGATGACGAGACAACGGATACGAAGGGGTGTTAGAAAGGTCTCTTATCAGAATTGTCCGTATTGTAGTGGAAAAGGATCCGTGAAGTCAGTCACTACAATGGCTATAGAGATATTGCGTGTTATCAAGAAAGAGGTGGAAGGTGCACGGGTTAAAGATATCCGTACATACGTACATCCTTATGTAGCAAATTATCTTCTGAATGAAGACAGGCCTTCTATTACGAAGATAGAATCTGAATGTAAGACAAAGATAGTTATAATAGCGGAGCCTGAAATGCATATTGAACGGTTCCGTGTTGAAAAGTAAGACGCGAATGTTAGCGTTTAAAAAATACGAGGAGGGGTCAAGGTGTACGCAATAGTTGAGACAGGTGCAAAGCAATATAAAGTATCAAAAGGCGATGTGATTGAAGTAGAGAAGATCGTCTCAAAAGAGAAAGAAGAAGTTAAGCTTGATAAAGTTCTTTTTGTTTCTGACAGCAAAAATACTACTATAGGCAAACCTTATATAAAGGGCGCGTCTGTAGTTTGCTCGGTTGTAGGAGCTAAGCGTGGACAGAAGACAATCTCTTTTAGATACAGAAGGAGACATGCCAGTTCTAAGAAGAAGATAGGACACAGGCAGTGGTATACCGTGTTGAAGGTAAAAGGAATAGATATAAAGTAGACGCTAATTAATAAGGAGATAATCAAATGGCACATACTAAATCACAGGGAAGTTCCAGAAACGGTAGGGATAGTAATGCTCAACGCTTGGGTGTGAAGCGTTTTGAGGGCCAATTTGTAAGTGCGGGTAGTATTCTAGTCAGACAAAGGGGTACTAGGTTTTTCCCTGGTTTAGGCGTAGGCATAGGTAGAGATCATACCTTATTTGCACTGAAAGATGGTGTGGTAAAATTTGGCAGCTCTCGCAAGATTAATATATTGTAATGTTCATAGATCATACGGGAATCTATGTCAAGGCTGGCGATGGGGGAGACGGATGCCATAGCTTTTCCAAAGGTAAGTTTCAGAAATACAAAAGGCCTGATGGCGGGGATGGCGGAAAAGGCGGTGATGTGAAGGTAGTCTCGGATAATAATGTCCAGACCCTTATAGAGTTTTATTTCCGAAAGCATTTTAAGGCATCATCCGGCCGTAATGGTAGCAGCAATCATAAAAATGGCTCCCAAGGTGAGGGTTGCATATTAAGAGTCCCAATAGGTACTCTGGTAAAGGATAAATACGAGGATATAACGTATTGTGACTTGAATGTTCCGGGAGCTTCGGTTGTAATTGCTAATGGCGGCTCTGGAGGTAAGGGGAATTCGCGATATAGGGAAGCTACGTATGGAAAAGACGGCGAGGAAAAAAACCTTATCTTAGAGTTGAAGTTAGTCGCGGACGTAGGGATTATTGGTTATCCGAACGTCGGTAAGTCCAGTTTGATTTCACGTATCTCTAATGCCAAGCCAAAGATAGCGAATTATCCGTTTACTACAAAGACCCCTGTACTAGGTTTAGTCCGGTTAGACCCTGAAAGAAGTTTCCTTGTTTGTGATATCCCTGGATTGATCGAAGGCGCGCATTCAGGTAGAGGTCTGGGAGATGAGTTTTTAAGACACGTTGAAAGGACTAGGGTACTTGTGCATATGATAGATATGGCTCCATTAGAAGAAAGGAATCCTGTAGAGGATATGAAATTAATAAATAAAGAATTAAGGCTTTATAATCCGCAGTTATTAAAAAGACCGCAGATTCTTGTCGCAAATAAAATGGATCTGCCAAACGCCTCTCAGAATTTGAAAAATTTCAAGAAAGGAGTAAGCAAGAAAATATATCCGATATCCTGTGTTACTGGAGAGGGGATAAAAGAGATGTTAGAGGCGGTTTATAAGAAATTGTGATGGATAGAGAAAATATCAAAAATGCAAAAAGGATAGTTATTAAGGTCGGGACTAGTGTCTTAACTTCAAAGGACCTGATGCTGAACAAGGCATGGATAAAGGGTTTTGCCGGACAGATATCCATCCTTATGAAACAGGGCCGTGAAGTGATAGTGGTCTCTTCCGGTGCGATTGCAGCAGGTATGTATTTATTAGGTCTTAGGAAAAGACCGCGTAGTTTACCTGAACAACAAGCCTGCGCAGCCTTGGGGCAAGGTTATCTCATAAAGACATACGAAGACTTTTTTAAAAAGCATAACTTCCATGTGGCGCAGATTCTGTTAACGTGGGAGGACGTACGCGAAAGGCGCAGATATTTGAATGCTGAAAATACACTTCATACCCTCTTGAGTAAACATGCAGTCCCTGTTATTAATGAGAACGATACAGTGGCAGTTGATGAGATAAAATTCGGAGATAATGACAAGCTTTCTGCACTCGTGGCAAATCTGGCAGGTGCAGATCTATTGATTATGTTGACAGACGTTGATGGCTTGTGTGTTGGTGGTACGGGTAAGTGCGTTGATACAGTTAAACAAATAGATTCCCAGGTGGAAAAGTCAGCTTCTGGTACGGACAAAGAAGGTTCGCTTGGGGGTATGAAGACTAAATTAGAGGCGTGTAAGATTGCGATGTCTTCCGGCGTGTATTGTGTGGTGGCAAATGGTAATAGAAAAGGAGTTTTGTTGAAGATCCTGGAAGGGGAAAAGATAGGCACAATATTTATCCCCCAAAAAAACAAGATGCAGGCCCGGAAAAGATGGATTGCCTATAATGCTAAAGAACAGGGGAAGGTTATTGTGGATTGCGGAGCGAAAGAGGCCTTGGCGAAAAAGAATAAGAGTTTACTTGCCTGCGGCATAAAAGAAGTCGTTGGTGATTTTGCATATGGGGATGTGATTACGATTGCGGATTCCGATGGGGTTGAATTTGCAAAAGGCCTTTCTAATTACAGTGCGGCTGATCTGAAAAAAATAAAGGGCATGGGCACAAAAGAGGCAGAGAAGATTATAAAACAGGGTTTTTATCAGGAAGTCGTGCACAGGGACAATTTGGTAATTTTATAACTCCGGCAAGATTGAGGAAGCTGATATGCTATTAAGAAAGAAAGTTTTAAATATACTAAGGAATGCCAGAGAAGCTTCCTGGGTGATTGCCAGCGTTTCTACCAAAAATAAAAACAGGGCGCTTGTGGCAATGGCCCAGGCTCTCTTGAAAAATTCGAGATATTTACTCTCGCAGAATGCCAGGGATGTTAGTGCTGCTAAGAAGAGAAATCTATCACGTGCCTTGATAGATAGACTTACGCTTACAGATAAGCGGGTCAAGGAAATGGCAGAGAGTTTGAGGAAGGTTGCTGGTTTGAAGGATCCTGTGGGAGAGATAATAAGGCAGTGGAGGAGGCCGAATAAGCTTTTAATAAAAAAGGTGCGTGTGCCTATAGGTGTCGTCGGGATTATATACGAGTCCAGGCCTAACGTAACAAGTGATTGTGCCGGCTTGTGCCTTAAATCCGGTAATGCCTGCGTATTACGCGGAGGAAGTGAGGCTATTAACTCCAATCTGGCAATACATAAAGTGATTACGCAGGGCATTGATAGATTTGGCATTCCGAGTTCAGCTATTAGCATGGTTAATGTGACTGATAGGAGCGCAGTAAAAGTGTTATTGACCTCTCCTGAATTTGTAGATTTAGTGATACCCAGAGGTGGGGAAGGATTGATTAGAAAAGTCACTGAAATTTCTACGATCCCGGTTATAAAACATTACAAAGGTGTGTGCCATTTATACGTTGATAAGTATGCGGATCTAAAAAAAGCTACAGAGATTGCATTTAATGCAAAGGTCCAAAGGCCTGCTATATGCAATGCAATAGAGACGTTGCTGGTGCATAAAGATATAGCTTCTAGATTTTTACCGGAAGTATCTCGTGTATTAAAAGATGCAGGGGTGGAGTTGCGTGGTTGCCCGAAAACTCGTAAGATTTTGAAATCGATTAAAAAGGCGACTGAAAAGGACTGGTATGCTGAATACCTGGATTTAATATTGGCAGTTAAGGTAGTTAATAGCGTGGATGAGGCGATCGGTTTTATAAATAAATACGGGTCGAATCATTCAGACGCAATAATTACGAAGAATAGGTATATAGCTGATATGTTTTTACGCAGGGTAGATTCATCTTGTGTTTATCTGAATGCCTCAACTAGATTTACAGACGGGTATCAGTTCGGTCTCGGCGCAGAAATAGGGATATCAACGGATAAGATTCACGCCAGGGGCCCTATGGCCCTGGAAGAGCTGTGCTCGTACAAATATATTATTTTAGGTTCAGGGCAGATCAGGACTTAGGTAGAGATTTGGATAGTTTTGCACTACCCAGGCCAGAGGGCTAGCGCTGTCTGGCACTGGAATGATTTTGCCGTCCGCTACGGTTTACGGCTCGCTTCTGTGATACGCTAGCGCCTGGATACATGATCGAAGCTCGCCGTAAATCCTTGCGGACTTTTGCCAAAATCTTCCTGATGTGCCAGACAGCGCTAGCCCTCTGGCCTGGGTAGTGCTAGTCATTTTAAATAGTACAGAACATAGAAAGAGGTATATATGCAGAAGAAAAAACGCAAGGCAAAAAAACGAAGAACCACGAGCGAAACAGATATTATGGTGAACTTGACAATAGACGGAAAAGGTGATTCTAAAATTAAAACAGGAATTCCATTTCTGGATCATATGCTCACTCTTTTTGCCAAACATGGGCTTTTTGATCTGGAAATAAAAGCAAAAGGTGATCTAGAAGTAGATATGCATCATACCAATGAGGATATTGGAATTGCTCTGGGGAAGGCCTTTGAGAAAGCCCTTGGTAAAAAAGAAGGGATTCGTCGATTTGGTGAAAAGACAGTTCCTATGGATGAGGCATTGGTTCGGGTTGTAGTAGATATAAGTGGCAGGCCATTTCTTAATTCTAGTTGGGCAGATATTGATCTTGAGACCAAAGATACAGAATGTTATACTATGCAGTCTGCACGTCATTTTTTTCAGTCTATGGTGAATAATTTTCCAATAACAATGAATATCTCGGTGTTGTCTGTTGGTTTTGACCTGCACCATCTTATAGAGGCAACTTTTAAGGCCACAGCTAAGGCCTTGGATGAGGCCACCCAGATTGATCCTAGAGTAAAAGGGGTTCCTTCTACTAAGGGACGTTTATGATTACAATTGTAGATTATGGCATGGGTAACCTTAGGAGTGTGCAGAAGGCGTTCGAGCTTTATTATTCAAAGGTTAGAATAAGCTCGATCCCTGAGGATATTCTATCTTCAGATAAGGTCGTTCTTCCGGGTGTGGGTGCATTTAGTAGGGCAATGGAGGAGTTAAAGAAAAGGAGTTTAGTGGATCCTATCGCGGAGATTGTAAAAAAGGGAAAACCATTTCTGGGCATATGTCTTGGGCTTCAGCTTTTATTCGAAGAAAGCGAGGAAGGTGGCAGGGTAGCCGGGTTGAATATTTTAAAGGGGAAAGTAAGGAGATTTAAAGATTTAAACGGACTAAAAATCCCTCATATGGGTTGGAACAAGGTACGCACGACGCATTACGCACGACGCACGACGATACTAAATAACATCGCTGATGGAAGCTATATGTATTTTGTGCATTCTTATTATGTTGAGCCTGAAGATAAAAATATAGCCGTTTGCCGGACTGATTATGGTTTAAGTTTTACCTCTGGGATACAAAGAGATAATATATATGCATTTCAGTTTCATCCGGAAAAGAGCCAGTGTCTTGGGTTAAGGATCATAAAGAATTTTGTGGACATGTAAATATGCTTATTATTCCCGCTATAGACATAATACAGGGAAAGGTCGTAAGGTTGCACCAGGGAGATTTTAATAAACAGAAGTTTTATTCGGATGATCCTATTGAAATAGCCCGTATCTGGCAGAATAAAGGAGCTAAATTTTTGCATATTGTAGATCTGGACGGTGCGAGGGACGGCGAGGTGAAAAACAGAGATGTTATAAGTGGGATTATAAAGAGCACTGATATGCCGTGTGAAGTTGGGGGCGGTTTGCGGAACGAGATAGATATAGAATATTTTTTGCAACAGGGTGCCCGGCGGATTATGCTCGGCACGAAGGCACTGGAGGAAAAAGGTTATTTAGAGAAATTGATTTCTAAATTTGGTGATAGTATCGCAGTAAGTATAGATTTTATAGGCGCGCATGTCGTGAAGAAAGGATGGCAGGAGGAGACCAGGTTTAGTCCTGAATCAGTGGCGGGTTCGATGCAAAAGATAGGCGTTAAGACGTTAGTGGTGACTGATGTTGCAAGGGACGGGACATTGACGGGGCCTAATATAGAAAGATTGGAAAAGGTCCTTTCTTCCGTAGAGATTTCAGTAATAGCTTCTGGGGGGATATCTAGTTTAGAAGATATAAAGAAATTGGTAGGGATTAAGGGTAGGGCCTTAGAAGGTGCTATTATCGGCCGTGCCTTATATGAAGGAAAGATTGACCTGGAGGAGGCAATAGAAATAGCAGCATAAGAAGCTTATGTTAACCAAGCGGATTATTCCATGTCTGGATGTTAAAGATGGTAGAGTTGTAAAGGGGGTTAAGTTTTTAAATCTTAAGGATGCAGGGGATCCTGTTGAAGTTGCGCAGGTTTACGATAGAGAAGCAGCGGATGAGATTATTTTTCTAGATATCACGGCAAGTTTTGAAAAAAGGAATATTATGCTGGATTTTGTAAGAAGGACTGCTGAAACCGTATTTATGCCGTTGACTGTCGGCGGCGGCATCAGGAATCTTGATGATATAAGAGATTTATTAAATGCAGGTACAGACAAGGTTTCTATCAATACGGCTGCGGTGAAGTCACCTGAACTTATAAAAAAGGCCTCGGAGAAGTTTGGTAGTCAGTGTATAGTTGTGGCTGTAGATGCTAAACGTTGCCAGGGCGGTAAACAAATAAAATGGGAGATATATATCAATGGCGGAAGGACTCCTACAGGTATTGATGCATTGGATTGGGGTAAGAGAGTCGAGGACGCCGGTGCAGGTGAAATATTACTTACCAGCATGGATATGGATGGGACAAAAGACGGGTACGATATAGAACTTACAAGGATGTTTTCCGAAAATTTAGATATCCCTATTATAGCCTCTGGCGGCGCGGGGAATCTTGAACATTTATATAAAGTCTTGACGGATGGAAAGGCAGATGCGGCTCTAGCTGCGTCTATTTTTCATTTTAGAGAATATTCAGTGAAACAGGTTAAGGAGTACCTGATTAAAAAAGGCGTAGAGGTGAGAATGTGAAACGCGAAACGCGAAACGCTCCTTCGCCAAGGCTTCGGAGGGCAGGCGCAAAACGCAAAAGAATAAAACTAGAAGCCTTGAAATTCGATAAAGATGGACTGATCCCTGCTATAATACAGGATTACAAGACCGGAGAGGTTTTAATGATGGCGTATATGAATAAGGCCTCTCTTAAGAGGACATTGACCTTAGGTAAGACCTGTTTCTGGTCCCGCTCCAGGAAAAAATATTGGACAAAAGGAGAGACATCAGGAAATATTCAATTTGTAAAGTCTGTTTATTATGACTGTGACATGGATACACTCCTTGTCAAGGTCAGGCAGGTAGGGCAAGGTGCCTGTCATACAGGAAATCGGAGCTGTTTTTATAGGAAGATAGGTTCCCGAGCCTAAGGCGAGGGCTAATTTACATGTATTATCCAACCAAAAAAGAATTTGTAAAACTGGCGAGAAAGGCCAATGTCATACCTGTCTATCGGGAGATATTCGCAGATTTACTGACCCCGGTTACTGCTTTTCTTAAGATAAAAAATGATTATTCATATTTGTTGGAGTCTGTCGAAGGTGAGGAAAAGATAGCCAGGTTTTCCTTTATAGGGATCTCACCGTCGATGCTGTTTAGGAGCAAAGGGAACTCTATCGAATTGATAAAAAACAAAAGGCGCGAGACTTTTTTGACAAAATCGCCTTTAAAAGAGATTGCTAAGATTATGAATGGTTTTAAATTTGGCCATGTAAAAGGCCTTCCTAGATTTTCCGGTGGGGTAGTGGGCTATATGGGATACGACATGATTAGATTTTTTGAGGATTTACCGGAGGAAAATCCCGACCATTTGGATATTGCTGATTCTATTTTTATAATGGCAGATAGCCACGTAATCTTTGATCATTCGAGCCATACTATAAAGGTAGTGGCGAATGCGTATATACCGGATGTAAAATGCAGAGTGCGGGGTGCGGAAAAGATTTATGATGAGGCAGTGAGGGAGATAGATAAGATTATAAAAAGATTAGCAAGACCGTTGAAGAAAACGACCAAAAGTAAAAAGAAAAAACCTTTTAAAATAAAGTCCAATTTCACGAAACCTCAATTTGAAAATGCTGTTAAGAAGGCTAAGAGATATATAAAAGGAGGCGACATTATACAGGTAGTTCTTTCGCAGAGGTTTAGTGTGACTCTTAATTGTGACCCATTGGATGTCTATCGTGCATTAAGGTCAGTAAACCCTTCGCCCTACATGTATTATTTGAATTTCGGCGATATAAAAATGATCGGTTCTTCTCCTGAGCTTCTTGTGCGGTGTGAGAATAATATTGTCGAGACCCGGCCTATAGCCGGGACAAGGCCGAGGGGCAAGAATGAAGAGGAGGATAAAAGACTTGAGAAAGAACTTTTGCAGGATGCAAAGGAAAGGGCAGAGCATGTAATGCTGGTTGATCTGGGAAGGAATGATATAGGCAGGGTATGTAAGCCCGGCAGTGTTAAATTGTCTGATTTCATGTTCATAGAGAAATATTCTCACGTGATGCATATTGTAACTAATTGTGTAGGCTATTTGGCTAAAGATAAAAATGTATATGATGTTTTAAAGGCTACTTTTCCAGCAGGTACGGTTTCGGGTGCGCCTAAGATCCGTGCCATGGAGATAATTGAGGAATTGGAGAATACAAGGCGCGGGCCGTATGCCGGCGCAGTAGGTTATTTCAGTTTTTCCGGCAATATGGATACCTGTATCAATATAAGGACTATACTCGTAAAAGGTAATTGCGCCTTTATACAGGCAGGTGCCGGGATAGTGGCTGATTCAGTTCCTGCTAAGGAATATCAAGAGACAGTTAATAAAGCAAAGGCAATGCTCAAGGCGATTGAAATTGCAGAAAAAGGAGTAGATAGCCAATGATTCTCATGATCGACAATTATGATTCTTTTACGTATAATCTGGTCCAATATCTATCTGAATTGGGAGAAAAACTTATTGTTTACAGAAATGACAAGATAAGTTTAGAAGATATACAAGACTTAAAGCCGAAGCGCATTGTTATTTCACCCGGGCCGGGCAGACCCTGCAATGCAGGGATTTCCAGTCAGGTCATAAAGAAGTTTAGTAATAAGATTCCCATGCTTGGCGTATGTCTGGGGCATCAATGTATCGCAGAGGTATTTGGTGGTAAAGTTATACGCGCTCCTAGATTGATGCATGGTAAGACCTCTATGGTATATCATACCAGACGGGGTATCTTCAAAGGTATAGCTATGCCTTTTGAGGCAACTCGATATCATTCTTTGATAGTGGAAAGGAAATCATTGCCTAAAGCGCTTCACATTATCGCTTGGACAAAGGATAAAGAGATTATGGCATTGAAGCATAAAAACTTTCCTGTATGGGGTGTACAGTTCCATCCCGAGTCTATTCTGACGAAAGAGGGAAAGAGAATATTGAAAAATTTTGTAAAGATGTAGCTGCAGAGCTTTACTCTGCTTGTACCGTTTGCTACTTAAATTTTTCGCCACCTTGATGGGCAAACGGTACACTGGGGACACTTTTAATCTTAAAAAAGGGGACAGGTGGATAGGTAAAATCGCAAACGGTACAAAGAGGGGAAAGAGGGGAAGGATATGATTAAGGAGGCTATTAGTAAGGTTGTAGACGGGACTGATTTAACCAGGGAAGAGATGATTGCTTGTATGAATGAGATAATGACGGGTGGAGCTACTCCTGCTCAGATAGGGAGCTTTATCACTGCGTTGAGGCTGAAAGGCGAGACAGTCGATGAGATTACTGGGGCAGCAATAGTTATGCGCGAGAAAGCTGTTAAGATAGATATAGATAAAAAATCAAACAAGGATACTATAATAGATACGTGTGGGACAGGCGGGAGCGGTACGGATGCCTTTAATATTTCGACAACCAGTGCCTTCGTAGTCAGCGGAGCGGGGTTAAAGGTAGCCAAACACGGTAATAGAGGGGTATCAAGCCAGTGCGGCAGCGCTGATGTTATAAAGGCCCTGGGTGTGAATATCGATATTGAGCCTGGAAAAGTCAAAGAATGTATAGATAAAGTTGGGATAGGGTTTTTATATGCGCCTCTTTTTCACGGTGCAATGAAATATGCGATAGGACCTCGTCGGGAAATAGGCATAAGGACCATATTTAACATATTAGGGCCTCTTACTAACCCTGCGAATGCTAATGTTCAGATGCTGGGCGTCTATCGCGAAGACCTTACAGAGGTAATTGCAAATGTGTTGGCTAATCTCGGGACAAGAAGGGCATTCGTAGTCCATGGCCTTGATGATCTGGATGAGATTAGTATTACTACCCAGACTAAGGTATCTGAATTAAAAAATAAGAATATCAGGACATTTTATGTAAAACCAGAGGATTTTGGGATCCAAAGAGCTACTCTAAACGATATAAAGGGCGGTAATATCGATGAGAATGTGCGAATCGTAAAAGAGGTCCTGGAAGGTAAAGAAGGGGCTCACCAGGATATAGTTTTGTTAAATGCTGCTTTTAGTTTAGTGGCAGGTGATGCGGCGCAGGACTTTAAAGAAGGGATAGAATTGGCAAAAAAGTCAATACGCTCAGGCAAGGCAAAAGAAAAGTTGGAAAGGTTGATAGAATTCACTAATAAGACATGAAAAATTTCTTGCGGGACATAATCAGTTTGAAGAAAAGAGAAATCGAGGCATTGAAGATTAAAAGGCCTATAACAGACTTTGTCAATTCAAAGCGCCTCCTTAAGGGGTTAAGGCCGTTCAGAGAATCAATCTCGACAAAGGGCCGCGTGAATCTTATTGCCGAGATAAAAAATAATTCACCTTCGAGAAAAAAGGCCTTTTTCAGAAAGCTCGATGTCGCGCGTTTAGCTGATATCTACGCTAAAAGCGGTGCTAAAGCCATATCAGTTTTGACGGATGAAAGTTTCTTCGGGGGTGATATTTTGCATATAAGTGAAGTGCGCAGCACTGTAAATCTGCCTGTCCTAAGGAAAGATTTTATTATAGATGAATACCAGGTCTATGAGTCGCGTTATTTTGGCGCAGATGCGATCCTATTGATTGCCAGGATCCTTACCAAAGACGAGATAAGGAGTTTCATGCATTTTGCAAAAAGGATAGGCATGGATTCCGTAGTAGAAATCCATAACGAGAAGGATTTAGAGAAGGCCTTGCTTGCGGATGCGAAGATAATCGGTATTAACAATAGGAATCTCGATACATTTGAGGTGAATGTTGACAATACGTTTAAATTGGCTTCAAAGATGCCGAACCAGATTATAAAGATAAGTGAAAGTGGTATAAAAACTAACGAGCATATTTTAGGCCTCAGGAATGCTGGTGTGAATGCAGTTTTGATAGGAGAGGCGTTTTTAGAGGCAAAGGATATTGACCACAGGATAAAAGAAATAATGGGAGCGAGTTGACTTACGATGAGGATCAGGGTGAAGTTTTGCGGGATGAATTCAGTGGAAGGCGCTAAAAAAGCAGTCTCTATAGGGGCAGATGCCATAGGCTTTGTGTTTTTTAAAAATAGCCCCCGTTATATTACGCCGGAATGCGCGGAAACAATAATAAAAGACATGCCGCCTTTTATAGATAATGTAGGTGTTTTTGTTAATGAAAAGATAGAGTTTATTAAAGAGTGTGTCGTAAAGTGCGGCTTAGATGTAGTGCAGTTACATGGTGATGAAGAGGTAGAATACGTTGCGCAAGCCAGAAAGTTTCTTAAGGGTATTAAGCTTATAAAGGCTGTCAGGGTTAAAGACAGGGAGAGTATTCGTTCTATAGAAGATTATGCTGCAGATGCGATTTTATTGGATACATATAAGAGTGGTTTTTATGGCGGCACAGGTAAAGTCTTTGACAGGACTCTTGCGATGCTGGCAAAACAATCTTGTAGAAACCTGATAGTTTCAGGGGGGCTTTCTTCTGATAATGTCTATGAGGTAGTAACACAAATTGCCCCTTACGCTGTTGATGTCTCAAGCGGTATAGAATCAAGTCCGGGAAAGAAGGACGCAGGGTTAATGCAGAAGTTTATACAAGAAGTCAGAAGAGCAGAAACCGCTTGATTTATGAAAACCGCATTAATCTACCACCCGATTTACCTGAAACACGATACAGGGCCGCACCATCCGGAACGCGCTTCCAGATTACAATCAATCCTTAGAAAATTACAAAAGACAGGACTTATTGATAGAGTTAAGGTTATGGAGCCGTACAAGGCATCTCTAGAGGACATTATACTTGTGCATTCCAAGGATTATGTTTTAAGTATAAAAGATATATGCAATGACAATAGCCATGCCAACCTTGATTCAGATACAGTTGTATCCAGGGATTCCTTTCAGGCAGCACTTTTTGCCGCAGGTGCAGTGATAAAAGGTATAGATGCTGTATTTAATGGAGAGATTGATAATGCATTCTGTATGGTACGGCCTCCTGGCCATCATGCCAGGCCTTCGCAGGCAATGGGATTTTGTATATTTAATAATATTGCTATAGGTGCGAGGTACGTTCAGAAAAAATATGGCAAAAATCGTATACTAATTATTGACTGGGATGTTCACCATGGAAATG
>JAHJHC010000087.1 GCA_018824145.1 Candidatus Omnitrophota bacterium
CTACCTCTCCGTAGGTCGTGGTGGCAGTAGAAGTAGTAGTGTATTCGCTTCCAAATAAGTCGCTTCCTTGAGTTGTAGCTTCATTGATTGAACTTAATATGTTCCATGCAATCTTATTATCTGTCCGCTCTGGATCAACATTATTGTACGTAGTAATTGTCGTAAAGGTAGTGGTGTATTCACTACCGAATAAGTCTGTGCCAGTGGTTGTGCCTATGTTAGTTGAGCCTGTGATGTTCCAGGCTATCTTACCATCTACCCTAGCTACTTCTCCATATTCTGTTACGGTCGTGACTGTAGCAGCAGATTCACCGGCCAACTCACCTGTACCAGTAGTCCCTGTACTAAGAGATCTAAGTATGTTCCAGGCTATCTTATTATCTATCCTATCTACTTCTCCATATTCTGTTATGGTTGTAGATGTTGTCGTGGATTCATTACCAAATAAATCTATGGCAGTGGTAGTGCTTGTATTAATCGAACCTGTGATGTTCCAGGCAAGCTTATTGTCTGTCCGCTCTGGATCAACATTACCGTAGGTCGTAGTTGTTGTAAAGTCTGTTATGGATTCATTACCAAATAAATCTGTACTAGTAGTAGTACCTGTATTTGTAGACTTAAGGATGTTCCAGGCAAGCTTACCATCTACTCTAGCTACCTCTCCATATTCAGTTACGGTCGTGAATGTAGTTGTATATGCTCCGCCAACAAATAGGCCCTCGCCAATAGTAGCACCTGTATTGGTAGACTTAATTATGTTCCAAGCAAGCTTACCATCAATCCTATCAATCTCTCCATACTCAGTTACTGTTGTGAACGTAGTGGTGGATTCATTACCAAATAAGTCTGTAGTAACTGTAGTACCTGTATTTGTGGACTTAAGTATGTTCCAGGCAAGCTTACCATCTATCCTAGCTACTTCTCCATATTCTGTTACAGCGACTGAGTCCGTAGTATAGAAACTGCCAAACAAATCTGTGCCAGTTGTGGTGCTTGTATTAGTGGAACTATCTATATTCCACGCCTTTTCTCCGTCTACTTCAACCCAGTCATATTCATTTACTACTGTTGAACTAGTGTCATATTCGTTTCCGAATAAGTCAGTACCGGTTGTAGTACTTGTCCTACTCTTTAAAAAATTCTGACCCTTGAGTACTCCATACGTATCAGTAGAAGTGGCAGTATAACTATTTCCAAAAATATCTTTTCCAGTTGAATCCTCTCCTCCTGTAACTTCAATTAAAGTATAAATAGAGCTTCTTCCTGTATCAGGGTCTATATATTTTCCGTATTTATATTCCATCCAACGTGCAGTTTCGTATTCACTACCGAATAAGTTAGCCCCAGAAGTAAGGCTTTCTCTCTTTGTTAAAAAGGCTTGCCCTGCAATTATTGTATATGTATCAGACGTGTCACTGGTATAAAAGTTCCCGAAAATATCCTGCCCAGTAGTACTACTATAACCTTCAGCATCTACTAAGACATGAGAAGAAGTCTCCCCTGTATCTGGATCAGTATATTCGCCGTAAGTATATTCTGTAGTCCCTTTAATCGTGTAGCTCGCACCAAAGAAATCAGAGCCGATTGTAGTGCTTTCGGTACGGATTAAGAAAGGCTGTCCCTTATATACTTCATAAGTATTCTCAGTGTAGGTCTCGGAACTACTCCCCAATATATCTCTGCCTTCAGTAGCACTATTGCCTTCCACATGTTTTAAAAGCCCTATCAAAACATTTCCTTCTTCGTCTAAATATTCCGGCATCAATAAGTCCAGCTCTTCGGTCCCATCAATATATTCATAATGCATAACGCCTGTAGTAGCACTCGTAGACCCATAGAGTGTCTCGGACTGGGTAACTGTCTCAGATTTTATCCTCTTTGCTTGACCTGCTAAAATTATATATGTATCCGTAGAAGTAGTTACATACGAGCTCCCAAAGACATCTTCTCCCCACGTTATACCTCCACCCCTTGCCCCTATAAGCCTGCCATCTACATCGTATTCGTAATCTACCCACGTCTCGGTATAAGTTAAAGAACCGTCAAATCCTATTGTGGTAATAATATCTAAACTCCGTTCTTCAGACTCGAATGAATTCTGAAAAACCCTATTACCCAATACGTCGGTTGTAAACGGTTCGGTCCCGCTTAAAAGAATTTCAGTTTCTACTGATTCTTCTTCAAATTCTAACGCCCTTTCTAATCTTTCTTCTATTGCTAGAGGGGTAAGTTTTTCTTCTGGTGTGGAAAGGTAGGGAACAACAAACTTGTCTTCTACTTCTGGGATAATAAATTCTGGTAACGGAGAACTTATTTCTGGGATATCAACTTCAAGAGCTAGAGCTTCTCTTATAGGGGGCGGCCTTTCAGCCAATACATACCCATTCCATTCCTCCAAGAAGCTATTTATAGGAATATCATAGAACTTACCGTCAGATTCGATTACAGATACCTTATCTTCGTAAACACCAGTAACTATAACTGCATGATCCCCCCCTACATGTGCAATTACAGGAGTAGTTATGTTTTCAAGCTGACTCCTTGTAAGATACATGGTTTTTAAACCCAAGCCATTATTCTTTACTATCTTCTCTATGGTAGAAAATGTATTATAAAGTATGGATGTGGTTTTGGAGCTTAGAGTTCCATCTATAAGATCTAATAAAATCATATCTACAGCTATTTCTTCTATACCTACGTTTATACCTTTCTTGGCAAGTATTAGTCTTGTTGCTTTACTAGCACAGTTTATAACATACGTCCCCATCTGGGTAAGCCATTTTATAAATTTATCAATGCCAGCGAAGTCATTCAGGATCCTTTTTATCTTTTCAGGTACAATACCCGTTTCTCGCATTTTTTCCTCAAGGAAGTCCTTTATTGCCCTTACAACACCCGTGGATGTTTTAAGAGTTATCTCTTTTTCTTCCTCTATTTCTCTATGCAGGAAATCTACTGATACGATCTTATTGCCATAAACATCTTCAGAGACTTCATGTCTACCTTCTATTTCTTCTCCTCTAAGGTGCAATATTGCCTTATCTCCTTCTAAATGGACCATAAGAGCCGGCTTTTCAGAATCTACAGTCTCAATAGTCAGTCTCCCCTCTTCGCTGAAATCCAGCATTATATCTGACTTGTTTGGAGCGAGAGATCCCATCCTGAACACATCTGGCGAAACAATGTCTTTGCGTACGTATTTTATTACATCTCCTGATTCGTCAGGCATTACAATGGTATCTACGTTATCGTTGGAGTCAAATGTCAAAATAGTCGGGGCTGTGAGGATAGATGAAGATGTCGGAGCAGTAAAAACACCTTGAGAAGAAGCTACTGCCCATATATTTTCTGGACTCTCAACAGGGCAACTTCCATCTATATCGCCTCCTATGGTAATGTCAACTGTACAAGTTACTATACCTGAAGTGCTAATAGCTGTATCGTTAGTAAGCTGCCCTGGCATAAATTCTAAATTTCCGTCATAAGTATCAATTAAATCAACCAAGTCTTCAGATATGCTATGAAGACTTAGGTCACTAAATACCTGGGTACTTACTCCATAATTCCTGCTAATCTCAGGAACCCAGCCTGCAGAACCAGATACTAATCCAACCGTCTGTGTGAATGTTGGGGATGTATATACAGTAAAATCGTCATAATTAGCATTAGGGTTATCACTTACTATTTTTTCATATAAAGTAGTTCCATCCAGACTTGTGCTGATAGATGGGGTGTTATCAATTATAAAATCAAACTCAGCTACTGTATATTCGTTCCATTCAGCTGAGTAGTCGGTGCGGTAATAATCTTGCCAATCTGCATGCCATACCAAATTCTCATGCCATACCAAGTCCTCATGCCATACCAAGTTTTCAACCCATTCTCCGTAAGCAGTTACTTGAATTTCATCACTACCATCGTTCGGTATTCCCATAATATATTCTTCATGTCCCAACGCTCTAATTGCTTCTTCATTTTCAAAATCACTCGGATCTACAACATTTCCGTTCGCATCCACATATGTCCACGGAGCGCCATAATATCCCTCATCTACCCATGCTCCCTCGTCCACATCTTCTCCCTCATCCACATATTCTCCCTCGTCTCTCCTAACATCTAAATAAGTATTAGACTGCTGAGTTGGACTCATTCTTGTTATTACTACATGCACTTCAGCATCTCCTGGGTAACCATTAGGATAGGTGATGGTAACCCTTGCCGTAAGAGAAACGTTTTGACTATCTGTGTCACTATTATCTCCTTCTAAGTCGCTTTCATACCCCTCGATCCAATCCACAGGAATTGAACCAATATTATAATCCGTCGTCCCTTCCTGAGTAAGATTGATAACGAATAGGCCTCCTTCACCTTCGGGATACTCCCAGTCTCCATCAAGGTCAATCGTGAAACTAAACGTATCTCCATTTGACCATTCGTCAGTATCCGTATCTGTCAGGGTAAACGTCAATTCTGCAGGAAAACCTAGGCCCAATTCATCATAGCTCCAATCAGCATAGACAGTATTACCATTAGCAATATTATCTAGTAACGCAGAATCATTTGGCCATTGAAGAACCGCATCGTTTCTGAGGACGTAAAGTTCTCTACTGGTAATATCTCCGCCTATTATACGGTCAAGAGAAATAAGCATTGTAAGCAGGCCTCCATACATAAAACATTCACCATCTATATGGTAGCTATCTCCTGAACGTTCCACTCTAGCCACAGTAATAGTATTCTTCTCGGTACTTCTAGCCCAGTAATCAGCCCACTCAACACCCGGACCATCAAAATTCTCTGCATGGATTACAGTTTCTCCTCCGTCACTACCACGTGTATGTATTTTGATATCAGTTCCATTGATCTCAGTTATAGCCTCACCCCCATCTTCTCCTTGAGTATGAAGATAGATGTAATACCCATCTTCTCCTGGATTACCTCTCCGCTCGAAGTAGAAACCCTCGAAATAAATCCTTCTCTCATCACCCTCAATCCACACATAATACCCATCGTCAGTAGGCCCATATGTATACTCAGCTCCTTTTATTGCCTTCATATCTAAGACATCCAAGGCCTCAGCGCCCTCAGGGAGTGTCGGTGTCAAAATATTCCCTTCCCAGATACTTAAAAATTCAGCTGTAGTCAAGGTGTCCTCGACACCATCTTCAACATAAGTAACTGTCGAATTGTCAATAGACTTTACTACTATATAATGATTTCCGCCCACATGGGCTATCACAGGCTGAGCAATGGATTTTAACTGGTCAATTGTTACATTTGCAGCATGGAGTGTAACGCCTTTCGCTAAGGCTGCATTAACCATTGAATACATAGAGAGTCTCAAATCTCCTATGGCAGTCTCAGGAGATATTAGTCCAGTAAGAACATCTATTAAAATCGCCTTTTCTAATAATTCCTCTTTACTGACTGAAACTCCAATTCCTGAAAGAATATTATATATTGAAGTTATTGCACAGTTTATAACCCTTGTCGAGGCCCTCCACAACCAACTGGTAATCTTATTAAAACCCTCTCTAGTAAGTTCAACCAAGTCCAGCTCCAACCCCTGTAAACCAACCTCTCCTAATTTTGCCTGCTTCTCTTGCGGAGTAATTGCAGAAACATACCCTTCCAAGAACTCTTGAATCCCTGCTATAGTCTGTCCAAGTTGGCTGGCAGGATTTATCAGATCTCCCCTTGTTTCTGAGCTAACAATCTTTGGCTGGCCATTAATAATCTGATATATGTTTTCTGTATGCGTAACTGACTCAACGCCGAATAAGTCCTGACTTCTGGTATCAGTATACCCCTGGGCCGATAAAAGCTCGCCTGTTTCCTCATCATATCTATAACCATTAACTGTCTCAGAGTGAACTATCGAACCAAATATATCTTGTGTATCATTTATAGAAACTGAATGAATACGCCTGGTCTGGCTCGCAATCACATCATAAGTATCCGTAGTAACTGTTAAATAGCCATTCCCAAATGTGTCAGTGCCAGTTGTGTAAGTAACACCTTCTGCTCCTGCCAAAAGATTGGTATCAGTATAAGAATACCTCACAGTGCTTTCGCTGCGGGTGCTAGAGCCATCTATATTATCATAATCAGCTATGGAAATATTTTTTATCAATTTTAACTGACCATCTATTATTTCATATTCCTGCGTGGTAATCCCTGAATTTCTGTTGCCAAACTCATCTTCTCCTGTGAAGATGCCATTACCAGCCATGGTTTCCAACTTATTGCTATTATCATAAGTGTAGGCCGTTGTGTTTTCGCTATAAGAAATTGGTCCATCTCTATTTATCCGTGTCTCTTTCGAAAACACTTCTGCAAGTAAATTCTGCTGATTGTAAGTTGCCTCCCAATCAAGAGTGTTTACATTCCCATGGGCATCCTTTGTAACCTGGTGATAACTTTTTATATTGTTACCTTCGTATTTTACATCTGACTGATCTGAAATAGAAATTGCATTCCCAAGGGCGTCTTTTATTACTTCATGATAGGCTGATACTCTTCCTGCTGAATCGTAATCATCTCCCGTAGTCGACCATTCCCGCATAATAACTGTTCCATAAGGATCAGTGGTTATTTCTTTATATCCGATAAGGAAATTTCCTGAATACTCCCTGCCATAATGATATATTCCTGAAACATTCCCAAGGGCGTCTGTTATTTCAGTATTATAAGAGAGGAGCTGTCTATTGTGGTTATACTGCATATCCCAGGTGTTCCTTATGCTTACCTGGCCAAATGCGTCTATAACCCTTTCATTTTCAATAGAAAAAGGGAGCCCATTTTTGTAAGTTATTTTTGAACCGTCTTTATTTAAGACATAATTATCTCCTCCGAGTGCGGCTTGAACACTGCTTCTTGCTTTCATAACCTGTTCTGTTATTGATTGTGCCTCTAGAGCTTTCTCTACACCGTCCATGTAGAGGCCTTTATTAATCGTATAATCCACAATGTTTCTAGTAACGCGATCCTCTTCTATCCGTTGCCGCTTTCGCACTTCGTCCTGCTGCCGTTTTATCATATTTTTTACAGATTCTAAACGTTGAAAACCAGACCTCTCTCCATATTTCTTCATAGGGATCAACTGGCTTCTGAAAGAAATCTCTGTTTCTTCTGGCGTTTCTTCTTCTTGTGTTTTCTTAAATATTGATTTGGAAATGAAACTACCTATTTTGGAAAATAGACTTGGTGATGTGCCAGGAATAGACGAGGTCGGAGTAGAAATAGTAATGGGTGAAAAATCAGTGGCCCAAGCTATATCATATGTAAGAAAAGCAATCACTACTGTAATAGCAACTACTTTTATCCATTTTTTTCCTTGCCAGCCCAACATCAGCTTGCCCCCTTAACATGATGGTATATTCTTCATGTTAAGAAATTTTGAAGTAACTGTGAAATCTTCAAAAAAATAATCAACAGGATAACTATATTTTTCTGTAGGAAATTCAAATAGCTTTAAATATATTTTAAAACAATTTATTAGTATAGCCCACATCAAATTAATCCTATTTTTAACTCTATATATAGTATACATTATAAATTTTAATATCATAGGCAATTTGACCATATTTTTAGCTCTATATATAGTATACAATGTATATTTCAAAAGTCAAGCATAATCTTTTAAAATTTTTTTTAAATCTTAATACTAACACCTCTTTTAGAAAACGTTTTCAAAAAACCCCCTTTTTTCCTCTGACCAAACTCCTAGCTTAAAAGTTATGCCTGACTCAATAAGGAATGCCTCTATGGGGCCTTCCAAAGTAAACTTTATACGCTAGAACCCTTATCTATCCTGCCACGAATATCCAGAAGCAGTACAATAACTTCTGCAGCCGTATAAAATAGGAAAAAATACACTATTCCTAATAAAAGGCCAATAAATCCAGTTGATCTCGGCGCTTCAGGGGTTCCTCCACCTATAAAAATAACTATTGCAGAAACCACTCCTACAGCTACTGATACCCAAGCCAAAACCCTAAATATTACTGCACTGATCTTCAAAAACTTAAACTTTGTTTCCATCACTTCCCCCTTTCTTAACTTGTTTAATTTCAAAAAGTTATATAAATTTTGATACGGTTATGATACGGTTCTTCTTCGCCAAAGTGTTTTCTCCTTTGGCTTCGAAGCAATCTCTACGAAGCTAAACATGTAAATGTTTAGCGAAGTAGGAAAAGTTGCTTGGCGCAGTAGAATGGTAGCCCCAACCGGATTTGAACCGGTGTCTGATGGCTGAGAACCACCTGTCCTAGACCTGGCTAGACGATAGGGCCTCTCTTCCCTTTCCCTCAACTCTAACCCCTTTTAATAAAGTTTACCTCAAATCTCCTAGCTAACCACTCAATTTATGTAAACATGCTGTTATTCCCGTAAAACTTGTCCCTGAGAAAGCGAGGAGCAAGAAACGAAGAGAGGGGATAACAAAAGGTCATAGCTTCTTTAAATTATCATAGCATATTTTTAGCCTTTTTTACAAAGGGTCGCAATCCTCCTTTCAAAGAACCGTGTAGCTATTTCGATAATGCGGTCTTATTTTATTTTCTTTAATTTAACTACAGTACTTCTATTATATACAAAAATCCAAAAAAGTCAAAAGTTTTTTTCCATTTTTTACTATTTTTTAACATTGACACTTTACAAGTTATTGTGTATTATTTTAACTATAATGATTACAGAAGTAGGTATCGGAATAAGCACGAAACTCGACGCTTTCATCGCAGGCAAAGATGCTGCAAAGAATGCACGCTATAGGCTCGGAAAACAAGTCCCTGATATAATATTAGCTTTTATCTCTCCGATCTTTGATCAGGAAGACACCATAAAAGGCATATGTTCTGTTATAGATGAAACGCCATTAGTCGGATGTAGCACTGTCTGTAGTATTACACCCTTAGGGGCTTCTAGAAATTCTGTAACTGTATGCGCTATAAGCTGTAAAGATATCACATTTTCCCAAGGGATAGGTATCAACGTAAGCAAAAACCCGCGTCTAGCAGGAAGAAAAGCTGCGAGGCAAGCATCAGACGAACTAAAGGACATAAAAAGACAGCTCTTTATAATATTTTCCGACTCTATGTCAGGGAATATTACAGATGTGCTTAGGGGGGCACAGGAAATATTAGGAACAAGTTTCCCTATAATAGGGGGATCCAGCACAGATAATTTACACTTCCAAAATACATATCAATATTTTGATAATAACACCTATACTGATGCCGCAATAGGGCTTCTGGTAAACGGAAATATTAAAATTGGAACAGGGAATGCTCATGGCTGGCAGCCAATCGGAAAACCTCATAAAATAACAAAAGCCAGTTCTAATATTATTGAAGAGATTGATAACAGAAAAGCCATCCAACTCTATGAAGAATATATAGGGAAAACATCGGATGAACTAAAGATAGAAGGCATTGCTAAGATAGGCACTAGCTATCCATTGGGAATACGAATCAAGGAGAAAACTGCATATATTACAAGATCTCCCTTAAAAACAGATGGTAGCGGTAGTTTAATGTTAAATGCAGAAATCCCCGAACGTGAAGATATAAATCTAATGATCGGCGATAAAAACCTGGCCCTAGAAAGCGCAAAAAAGGCATGTATAAATGCGCTAATGGGTATAGGAAAATCTAAAATTAAATTTGCTATTGTATTTAGCGATATAGGGCGTTTTCAGCTTTTAGGAAAAAATCCTCAAGACGAGGTTGAAATAATAAAAGATGTTCTCGGTAAAGACGTTCCGTTTTTCGGATGTTACACATGCGGTGAATTTGCACCGATTGATACTCAAGAATATAAAGGGCAATCTTATTTCCATAATCAGACAATATCCGTAACTGTGGTTTCGGAGTAGCTGCAGGGCCTTGCCCCGTACGGACATATTAAAATTTTAAGACGTCCGTACGGGGCCATATAGAGGCACTAGAGGCAACATAAAATGCCGCAATTACATTAGGTAAAAAAGCATGGGTGGATACCTACTAATTATACTAATAAGTGCAACAATATACTTTTTCGAACGAAAAAGTCGCAGTAAAGCAGAAGAAAAAAATCAACGATTGCAGGATATCGTAAGACAACTTGACGAACAGGCTAGGATAATTGTCAAAACCGATTTCGCCCTTAATAAAGCCCAGGATGAGCTGGATAAAAAGATAACTGGCTTATATACACTCCATGAGCTCGGCAAAAAGATAAACTCTACTCTAAATATAGAAGATCTATTCACTTTAATAAATCAGCCGTTTGTATCTAAATTAGGCTTTTCAAGGGCCCTTATCATGTTAAAAGACACCCCGTCAGATAATATTATGACAAAAACATCCATCGGTTATTCAGCCACTGAAATAAAACAAATAGAGAATGAATTAAATAAAGATTCTATAGCTTTGCCTCTTTTAAAAAAAGGCGGGTTTTTATTAGTGGATAGGCATTCGGAAAAGATAGAACATGAGGAGCTTTTTTCAAAGATATTCAAATCTGAATCTTTTCTGACTGTTCCCATTGTCGAAAAAGATGAAGCCTGTGGTTTTATACTTATGGGTAACCCATTTAGCTATACTAAATTAACTAAAGGTGATGCCGAGCTCTTATCTGTATTAGCTAACCAGGTAGGGACGGCTATCGAAAATACCGGGCTTTATACAGAGCTCTTTAATTCCCACCAAGACCTGGAAAGACGCGTAAAAGAAAGGACAATAGAACTCGGAAGGCTTAATGAAGAGCTGAAAAGGCTTAACAAAGTAAAATCAGATTTCGTATCTGCAGTATCCCACGAACTCAGAACTCCTCTTACGTCCATAAAAGGTTATGCCTCTATACTTATGACAGGCAAACTAGGAGAGGTCTCGGCTGCCCAAAAAGAACGTCTTGAAAAAATAGACAAGCATTCAAATAACCTCGTGCATCTGATAAATAACCTCCTGGATATAGCACGGATAGAATCAGGCATGGTGCAAATGGATATCAAAGAAATATCAATAAAAGAAATGCTGGATTCTATTATTGATGTCATAACGCCTCAAATAAAAGAGAAAGGGATTTCTCTTAAAGTAACCTCTAAAATAAAGATAGATAAAATAAAAGCCGATCCGACTCAATTAGAGAGGGTTTTCCTCAATCTCCTAAGTAATGCCGCGAAATTCACGCCTGAAAAAGGTAAAGTTACTATATATATTGAAGAAAAAGATGATTTTGTAAAATTCGTCGTGGAAGATACTGGCATAGGAATACCTGATAAAGATATAGAAAAGGTATTTGAGGAATTTTTTAGAGCTGACAACGCATCTGACCAACAGGTAAAAGGTACTGGATTGGGGCTATCTCTTGTTAAAAAAATTATTGAGGCCCATAAGGGTAAAATATACGCAGAAAGCAAGTTAGGTAAAGGTACAAAATTTAGCTTTACAATCCCTAGATATTAAACGCAGAGGTCAACTAAATGATGAAAGAGAAAATATTAATAGTAGATGATGACCCTGATATATTGGACGTATTGAAAATAACCCTTGAATCTGAAGGCTACGAAGTAATGGAAGGTCATGATGGCCAACAGGCCCTAGATATTATTAAAAAAACAATGCCTGACTTATTAATAATTGACTTTAAAATGCCTAGAATGAATGGGGATGAGGTCTGCAGGATCCTCAAACAAGACATCCTGATTCAGCATATGCCTATTATCATGGTTACGGGTAAAGGAGAGGTTACTGATAAGGTGCATGGTATAAATGCTGGCGCAGATGACTATATGGTAAAACCTTTTGAACCGTCGGAATTAATAGCAAGGGTCAAAATGGTATTGCGCCGGACCGCCAGGGACCTAGATGCCAATCCCTTAACAAGGCTCCCGGGAAATGTCTCTATCCTTAATGAAATACAAAAACGCATAGACGATAAAGAAATCTTTGCAGTCTGTTATATTGATCTCGATAAATTCAAGGCATTTAATGATAAATATGGTTTTAAAAAAGGAGATGAGGTTATAAAAAACACTGCCAGGATACTTATAGATTCCGTGCAGGAAAAAGGATTACCGCAAGACTTTATAGGGCATATAGGCGGTGATGATTTTGTGGTCGTAACAACATCTGAAAGAGCAGCCGAACTTTGCAAAACTATAATAACTAAATTCAATGACATGGCTCCAAACTTTTATAGACGGGAAGACAAAGAACGAGGTTATATAATAGGCAAAAACAGGCAGGGAAAGACAAAAAAAATTCCATTTATATCAATTTCCATAGGTATTGTAAGTAATGAAAAGAGAGAAATAAAGCACGTAGCTGAAGTAGGCGAGATAGGGGCGGAACTAAAAGAATACGCAAAAAGTCTAGAAGGGAGTAATTGCGTAACAGAACGCCGTAAAACAAATTAAGCCTCGCTTCGCTCGGCAACGCAAATTATTGCAAATCTAACGTAGATACTCGCAGATGTCTGTCAATCAAATGATTTATCTGCGAAAATTAGCGTTTGATCTGCGTATATCTGCGTTTTACAACAAGTTGACCCTTCCATAAAAATCTTCCTCATCATTTTGGTAAAGTATAATGGTGCGCGGGGTGGGACTCGAACCCACACGCCC
>JAHJHC010000088.1 GCA_018824145.1 Candidatus Omnitrophota bacterium
GGATGTAAAAGGAGGTTCTTTCATAGTCCAGAACAGTGATAATTTATTAAAATGCCGGATTCTGCAGATAAAATTAGATAATGAATTGGCAAATAAGAAAGCGATAGATATACATCAGAAGATATCTCTTTACGAAGATGAAAGTCCGATACTTAAATACATTCAAGGACAGAGGCAGCAATTTTTAAAGAAGTATTCGATAGAGGAAGGGGATTTAAGGTTATTTGCGGATCCTGAGAGTAAGTCAGTAAACCTCTATTACAAGGATAGAAATATAACTAGAGGACATGGTTTGTTTTCAAGCCTAAGATTAAATCCAGAAGATCATAAGCTTTCTTTAGATCAAGACTGGGAGGTTGTAAAGATTAATGATAATATATTGAAACTGTTTATGAGGCAAGATGGAGTGCCACAAGAGGAGATTTTTACATTTCAAATGGTAAGAGGATGCATTTTTATAAAACTAGAGATTAATAGTTTAAGTCAATTTACTCTTTTTGACTATTATTTAAAACTGGAAATCAATGAAAATTATAATAAATGGCTTACCTTTTATGAGGAATCATCTTTTTCCGATGAAGAGCAGTGTGTAGAGGCAATAATTCCAGCGAGGATAAGAGAAAATAAGGTAGATGCAATAATTTTAAAATCCGAAAGCGAAACATTCCCTGCTTTAAATATTTCTTCATTTTTTAATCCTTTGAGAAGAATTCTATCCCTTCATAAGAGGAAAGATAGAGATGCCGAAGCTGTTTGTCTGCAATATCAATTCTCATTTTTTGAGGACGAAAGTAAATTCAACCCAGGACATCATACCATTTTTGAAGGGAGTATCTTAATAGGAGAAAGAAGGCTAAAGCCAAAAACAGAGCCTCAGCATATAATGAAATTAGGGAATAGAAATAGGGGGATTTCTTTTGTTTTTGACCGGGGAAAAGGAAGGCTGATCTATGATGGAAGAGAATTAACTAAAGGTCTGGGGATTTATTCTTCTATACGGGCAAAAGGCATATGGCATGATTCCTCACAGGCAATATGGAGGGTGAAAAACAAAGAAAGAAACAAATTAGTTGTTTATGGAAAATGGCTTTTTTTACCTATTTGCCAAAAATGGCGGATTGAAACAATAGGAAACAGAGTTTTATGGAAGGTAGATACGGAGCTCTTTGAGAATATTAAATTAGAGATAGAGCAGGCTAATGTTATGGTTATTGATACCTATGATGAATGGATATTGTCTAATGGCCTCCAAGGTAAGTTCGAAGAGTTTTATTCTAAAGATTACGATATTTTGCCATTTAGATTTTGTTATCTACCATTAAAAAAACCTCTGATAAAAATAAACGGGAACGATTTATCTTCGTTATCTTTCAAATGCAACAGGAAAGAAGGCTTTAAGACTTTAGTTGAAAATTCCGATTATTTTTATAGGGGAAGATTGCTGCAGTATCAAAAAGTAAACGAGGAAAAATTGCCTGCAAAATATAAGTTTTTTGAAGGTGAAATATCAGTCAAATAAAAATGAGACGACAATTAAGGAGGAATTATGCTCGAGGCTAAAGGCAGGATAGTATTACTTCAGAAAGATCATATGGAGATTTTTTATGAGGATGGAAATATAAAACTCTATTTCGATGGGAAGGAAATAACTTTTAAAACAGGTTTTAACGTAGCAATAAATACCGCTGGTATGTGGACAGATTCTTCTTATGCCACATGGAAAATTCTGGTAAATAGACCTGGCCATGTAATTTTAAAAAACACATGGAAACAACTGCCCATAAATTGTCTATGGGAATTTAAAGTAGATAAAGAAAGTTGTATCCGTTGGTCTATTGAAATGGAAACAGAAGAATTTCTAGAGATAGACGAGAGAAGAGTAGCTATAGTAATCTCTCCTATATATACAACGTGGATAAATTCTCACGAGGAGGGGAAATTCCCTCAAATAATAGGCTGGCAAGACATGCCTTTAGAAAATTTTTCCAGTAAGTTAATAGGGGCGAGGTTTTCAAGAGATAATTCATTGCCCCCTTTAACGTTAGAGTTTGAAGGCAGTAAATTTGGCAGGGTTTTTCCGTTGATTCAAAATACGTCTTCTGAAATCGGCAGTCATATTATAGGTGTAAGCTTTAAGGATTCGTTAGATAAAAAATGCTATAGGGAGGGTAAATACGATTTTTTTTTCGGAAAGATATATGTATGTAAGAATGAACAGGAGATGGATGAGGAAATAGAAATAAAGAGAAGACTTCTTTTGAATAGTGCGTGGAGAAAAAGCAAAGTCTATAAAAATAAAAATGCTAAAGTTTTATTGGTAAATATGCCTTGGCAGAGTGATGGTAAGTATGGTGTAAGGGCAGGTTCTCGTTGGCCGCATATAAAAGATAGAAGCGAAGGTAATTATTTACCTTTTCCTTTCTTCCTTGCTTATAGCGCATCTCTTTTAAGAAAGAACAGTATAGATGCTAATTTAATAGATTGTATCGCTGAAGGGATCTCTGAACGGGAGTTTATAGATAATCTATTCCAAAAAGAATTCGACGTGTTGGTTACGGAAACATCAACGCCTTCTTTTTATTACGATATGCAATTATTAAAGAAAATATCATCCGTAGAGATTCCTGTCATTTTATGCGGTTCCCACCCAGAGATTTATAAGCCGGAGTTTTTAGAAAGGCATGACTTTATAGATTTCGTTCTTTTCGGCGAATATGAATCTACCCTTTTTGAATTAGTAAAAAATATTATCGAAGGAAAAAAAGAATTTTCTTCTATAGATGGCCTCATTTGGAAGGATGATAAGAATAATGTAATTAAAAATAAACCACGGGATCTCTTTGATTTAAATATGTTGCCGTGGCCTTATAGGGATAGCGTACCGATGAAGAAATATTGGGATTTACCTGGGGATATCCCTCATCCTTCTGTTCAAATGGTTGCGTCAAGAGGCTGCCCTTTTTCATGTAATTTTTGCCTCTGGCCCCAGATCCTATTTAACGGAAAGACGTATAGGACGAGGGACGTAAAAGATGTAGTAGATGAGATGGAATATTTAATAAAAGAAAAAGGATTTAAATCCATATATTTTGATGATGATACTTTCAATATAGGTAAGACTAGAATGATGAATTTATGTAATGAGATTGTAAAAAGAGGCTTAAATGACACTCCTTGGGCTGTGATGGCTAGAGCTGACCTGATGGATGAACAAATACTTAATGCAATGAAAACTGCGGGTTTACACGCAGTAAAATATGGAGTTGAGAGTGTATCTCAGGATATAGTCAATAGATGCGGTAAATGTTTAGATTTGAAGAAAGCCGAAGAGATGATCAAATATACTAAATCCTTAGGGATATATGTTCATTTAACTTTTTCTTTTGGCTTGCCTGGCGAGACAAAAGAAACAATTAAAAGAGCTATAGATTATGCCTTGCAGCTAAATCCGCAATCTGTGCAATTCTCTATTATTACCCCTTTTCCAGGAACAAGGCTTTTTGAAGAATTAGATGGGAAACAACGGATTTTAACCAAAGATTGGTCTTTGTATGATGGCCATTATAACTGTATTTTTCAACCAGATAACCTTTCTACGCGCGAATTAGAAGATGCAAAGCAATATGCTTACAGGATGTGGTCTGAACATCAGAGAAGGAATAGAGGGTTTCGTGGAGACGTCAGGAGATTTTTTGATTATTATCATAATTATGGCTTGGGCGTAGTCTCTAGAAAGACAGTAAGTTATTTAAGTTATTTTTTATTCAATAGAAAAAAATTCATAGGTAAAATATGAATATTTGGCAGGAGATATTTAGAGGAATAGAAAACGAGAAGCAGGCATTTTGTGGGCCGCACACTGTACAAATAGACTTGACTGATAGATGTAACAATACCTGTATTGCTTGCTGGGTGCATTCTCCTTTGTTGGATAAGAAGGAAGTTTTCCCTGAGAGAGAAAAAGAGATCTCATTTCCATTCGTAGAACAGTTAATATGTCAGCTGCGTGTATTGGGGACTAAAGAGATAATTCTTTCTGGCTCAGGTGAACCATTTATGTATCCGCAAATTAAAGAAGCGATATCGCTCATAAAAAAATCCGGGATATATTTGAATATTATTACCAACGGGACACTTCTTAATAAAGATATGGTTCGTTTTATTGTTGATAAGGGTGTTGATTTGATTACTTTAAGTATGTGGGCTGGGACGCCGCAGGCTTATGTGAATACACACCCAGGGAGAAGTTTAAGGGATTTCGAAGAGATAAAAGAAAAACTAAAAAACCTGAATTGCTATAAACAGCAAAGTGGACTTTTATTGCCTCATGTGAAGGTCTACAATGTTTTATGTAACAGAAATCATGATGATGTCGAAGCTATGGTTGATTTTGCGAAGGATATTGATGCGGGTTTTGTGGAATTTCAAATCGTAGACGTAATAAAAGGAAAAACAGATAATTTGCTTCTCAATAACGAGTTACAGAAAAAGATCATTGCTCAGTTTGACAAGATCTCTAAAAGGCATGATTTTGTAAAATGGCACGACTTAAATGTAAAACTTAAGGGTAAAGATACTATGCAGGATTTGCGGGATTTCGGGAAACTGTGGAAAAATTATAGATCGGATTTCGTTCTTTTGAAAAAGGCGCAAAATATTATATGTTCAAAGGAAAAATTTTGTGAAAAAATAGAACAAAAGAATATCTTATTGCCTCCTGGTCATTTTCAACATCTTGGGTTTCGTTTCTCGTTCAATGAAGAAGTCTGTAAGATTTGCGCACATTTTAGCCGATGCTTTCCATCTCAGGAATGTATTGTTGATGCGAATCTTCTGAATGTTTTAGGAATAGGTACGCTTATGAGGAGATTTTCTTCTCCTAAGTCAGAGTTGGGATTATATGAAAGACATGTGGATTATTTTCCCTGTTATATCGGTTGGTATTATGCGCGGATCCTTACGAACGGAGATGTAATACCATGTTGTAAGGCGCATTTGCATCCCTTAGGTAATATTTACAGAAAGTCATTTTCTGATATATGGGGTTCCAACGCATATAGAAAATTCAGGGTTAAGGCAAAAAGAGCCCCGAAAACCGACCCTTATTTTTCCCTGATCAATTGTATTAAAAGTTGTGATAACTGGGGAATGAATGTGGAGATATCTAATAGGACTAAAACTTTTTTACATGACAGAACTATAACGTCGAAGATGAAATCTGAAAGACAGATTATCGTTTTAGCCAAAGATTATATAGATAGTAATTTTAATCCCAGCTATCACGATTTTGGCAAAGGACTTGTTATCGACGGCGGACATAAAGTCGGATTTGCTAAGTATAGATTTAGTATAGATGAAGATGGAGAATATGAATTTTGGTCGAGATATGCAAGTAATGCTATAAGACCAGTTGATATTTACATGGATGGGATTTTATTGAAAAAGGGAGGACTAAACAAGATTACGGATGGATGGACTTCCAAGTTCCTTAAGTGGTATGAGGAATTTACAATAGAGTTGAAGAAAGGTGAGCATCTGTTCGGAATACGTTCTTCAAACAGCATTCCCCATATTGAAAAATTTATTCTTTTCAAAAAAGATAATCCCCCTGCCTTTATAAAAAAAGACAAGCATAAGTTTTTTTATAAAAAATTATCTCAATATATAACAGGAAAAAAAAGGTTGGAATCTTCTCTTGTAAAGGCAGTGAAAAATAGGTATATCGAAAGTTTAGGTATATATGATGGCGAATATGGATATAAGGGACCGTTTCATGTACAAATAGATTTGACCAATAACTGTAATAATACCTGTATTGCATGTTGGTGCAATTCTCCTCTTTTAAAGGAAAAGAGGTTGTCTCCAAGAGAAAAGGAGCAATATCTCCCTATGGGACTGGTTAAAGAACTTCTCGATGAAACTTCGGCTAAAGGAGCAACAGAGGTTTATTATTCGGGTAGCGGAGAGCCGTTCATGCACCCTGATATTATGCAAATTTTAGAATATAGTAAGAAGAAAAATTTGATTTGTCACGTAAATACTAATTTTAGTCTCCTTACAAAAGAGAAATTAAGATGCCTTATTGATATTGGATTGGATTTTCTTACTGTAAGTACATGGGCAGCCACACCTGAAACGTATGTTAAGACGCATCCAAATCGAACAAAGGAAGATTTTTATAAAATAAGAGAGAACCTATTATATTTAAATACACATAAGAAAGATAAGCCTTGTATCAAGCTTTACAATGTCATTTTTAATATGAATTATTTTGAAGTCGAAAAGATGGTGGAGTTCGCTAAAGAGACTATGTCTGAATCGTTAGAATTTACATTGGTTGATACCATGCCTAATGCAACAGACATCCTCGTTTTAAACAAAGAGCAATTGATGGAATTAAAAAAAGCATTAGATAGGATTAAGTGCGTTCTAGATGAAGATAATAGGGTAAGGGATGCAAATATATTGATTTTTCAATTTGACCAGTTTTTGAGAAGAATTTATGTGGTTGATGACGTTAAGGAAGCAAAATATGATAGAAATATCATAGATAGGATGCCTTGTTATATTGGCTGGCTTTTTGCAAGAATAATTCCTAACGGAGAGGTTCATTCCTGTCTTAAGGCACACAGGATTCCCACGGGGTCTTTGTACAAAGATAGATTTTTAGAAATATGGAATTCCCAGAAACAGTATCACTTTCGTAAAAAAACATTGGTTTGTAAAAAAGATGACCCGTTTTTCAGGTCTATTGGCAATGATTCTAATATAGAAGAGGCTGGCTGTTATAAGAGTTGTGATGATATCGGAAGGAATACCTGGATGTACGACAGGATGAAGGCATTCACTATGCCAGAGAGATTATTACTCGAAGGTATGGCTAAAACCTTAAAAGTTATAAGAAACATTAAACCTGTAAAAAATGATTATAGAGAGTATCATGAAGATCCGATGTTTGCAGGCATTTTTCACGGGAGGAAGGCCTTTACAGGTCCGGAGCACGTTGTGATTGACCCTACGAATAAATGTAATTTAAAGTGCATTTCTTGTTGGCTTTACTCACCTTTACTTACTAGTGATAAACCGGATCCCGATTTCCTGAAAAAAGAATTACCTAAGGATGTGCTTGTTAAGTTAATAGATGATTTGTCATCTTTGGGGACAAAACGCATTCGTTTTACTGGTGGCGGAGAACCTTTTATGCACAAGGATTTAATGGAGATTATAGAGTATGCCCGCAGAAAAAAGCTTCTTGTTGCCTTGTCTACTAATTTTGGTATGGCCTCCAAAAAAGATATAAAAAAGCTCATAGATTTAGGTTTAGAAGAATTGTGCATAAGTATATGGGGGTCTAATTCTCAGATTTACGACAAAATCCATCCCGGTGTTTCTTCTAGTTATTTTGAAAGATTGAAGGAAAATCTACTTTTTCTTAAGGAGACAAAGAAGAACGGGCCTCGTGTTACCTTTGCTAATGTAATTATGAATTTAAATTTCGAAGATTTTCAAGATATGTATAAATTCGGTTTACAATACGGAGCTGATGCGGTTTATTTTACTCTGGTAGATATATTTCAGAAACAAACAGACAAACTTTTATTGAATGAAGAAGAAAGAAAGAAGTTGTTAAATATGGCTATGGAGGTTAAAGAGAGAAATAAAGATGACAGTCTACATCTGGAGTTTTTTGATGGTTTTTTAAGAAGATTATCTAAGTCTTGTGAGGATTTCGAAAAGGGAGAGTATGATAAGTTCGATGTTGATAAGATTCCGTGTTATGTCGGCTGGTTTTTTGCTAGGGTTTTGGCCAATGGTAATATAGTTCCTTGTTGCCGCGGAGTGAAAAAGGTATTAGGTAATATAAATAAGAAATCCTTTAAAGATATATGGTTTTCAGAAAAATACAATGAATTTAGAGCAAGGGCAAAGTATTTATCAAAAAATGATATTTATTTTCAGAAAATAGGTTGCATAAAAGAATGTGATAATCTGATGCATAATGAAGAGATGCATAGTAAGATAGCATCTTAAAGTAAAGCTGTTAAATTTACTAAGACATGGAGAAATTCGACATCATTCTTACTGTTTGTCCACCATGGGGAAGTCCTTCTGTACCTATAGGCCTTGCGTATTTAGCCAGTTATCTTAAAGACAAAAAATTAAATCCAAAAGTTTTAGATTTGAACTTAGAAGTGTTTGATAATTTGAGCAACGAGGGATTCGAAAAATACTGGCTTTCTAGATATTGTAAGCATTGGAGTGACCAGAAATTGTTTTGCGAGTTTATTAAGAATATACCTGAACAAATAGAATATTGCGTAGGTAGATTGCTTTCTTTTGGCACGGAAATCATAGGTTTTTCAATTAATCAAAGTAATCGAAATTTTTCAGTTGTAATTGCCCAAGAGTTAAAAAAAGAAATGAAAAGTTAAAGATAATATTTGGCGGTATGGGTGTCTTCATAAGAGGAGAGCGAATGTTAATTGCGCCTGACATTGTGGATGCATATGTTTTAGGTGAAGGTGAAGAATCCCTTTTTGAACTTATATCCAGAATCAAAGAAAATAAAAGTTGTTTGGATGTTCCAGGAGTTTTAGTAGAGTCTTTCGAAGCCAATTATACCCCTAGAAAGAAAATCAAAAATTTAGATGAGATACCGTTTCCTACATATGAAGACTTTGCTCTAGATAGATATCCAGAATCAAATACAATATCTATAATTTCTAGCAGAGGATGTATGAATAAATGTGTTTTTTGTGGAAATTGGCCATTTTGGGGGCAATTCAGGCATAGGAGTGGAAAGAATATTTTTGATGAGATAAAACATCACTATGAAAGACATGAAATTACTACATTTAAATTTAACGATTTAGCCTGCAATTGGAATTTAGAAGAACTTAAACGGCTCTGTAATCTTGTTATAAATAATAAAATGCGTATTACTTGGCAGAGCTATGCAGTATTGGATAATCTATTGACGGATGATATTTTAAAAGATATGAAATTAACTGGTTGTTGTGCCCTTTCGTTCGGTGTGGAATCAGGATCCAATAGGATCCTTAAATCTATGGATAAAAACCATAGTGCTGAAGTCGCAGAAAAGGTACTTCGCAGAACTTATAATGCTGGGATTCAGACAAATATTAATATTATGGTAGGCTTTCCAGGTGAAGGTGAACAAGAATTACAGGAAACTATAGATTTTTTGATTAGAAATGTTAAGTACATAAGTGTAATCGAAGCTATATCAGTCTGTTATATTAAACCTTTGTCAATATTAGCAAATAATCCACTTGCCTATAACATAGTTCTTCCTCCCGGACCAGATCGATGGTACAATTGGTCTGCATCTGATGGAACCAGCGACTATGGCAATAGAAAAAACTTTGCAGATAGAATTTTAAGATTAGTGAAAGACTTGAATTTAAACTTCGATGTAGATAACCTATATGGATATTTTTATATTTTTTAGATAATTCATTATAATTGTAACTATTAGTGGCCCTGTAACTTTATGGAAAATAATTAGATGGAAAAACATTGATGTAGTTTATATTGTAATGAGGGGAAAATGAGTATGAATAAAGATATAGTTTTAGTATCTCCTCCGCCAGGCTGGCAAAGGACGTTGCCTATTGGATTAGGATTTTTAGCATCATATTTAAGTAAGAGCGGATTTTCCGCTGTTATTTATGATATGGCTTTAGATATGATCGGAAAAGTAAAAGATGAGGATCGCGATTGTCTGTGGGGATTAAAAGCAAAAAATCTTTGGTTAGATCCAGAGGTGTTTAAATTATTCGTCACTAAATATGAAAAAGAGATTCAGTCTTGTGTAGACCATATACTTTCTTTTAGTTCATCTATTATAGGTTTTTCGGTTATTCATTCAAAGCAACTTGTTACTTTAGAGATTATTCGCAGGATTAAAAAGATAGACCCATCTATTACTATAATTGTCGGGGGACCGGCTTGTTTTTATGATGAGGACCGCTATATTCTCGAAGCACCTAAGATCATAGACATATTTGTATTAGGTGAAGGAGAGAAGACTTTGTACGAATGCCTTGTTAATATCAAACAAAATAAGCCGCTTGACGAAATAAAAGGTGTTAGGACTTTGGAGTCTAATTACAAGGGATATATATCCAGAGACCCTATTGAAGATTTAGATACTATTCCTTTTCCTGAATACCCTGGTTTGAAGATTGAAGACTATCAACCGGATCCAGTGCCGCTATTCTGTAGCCGCGGATGTTTTGGCAAATGTTCTTTTTGTGAAATTAAAAATATATGGAAGAGTTATAGAACAAGGAGTGCCGAGAGTATTTTTGAGGAGATTAAATTCTATGTAGAAAAGAAAGAGATATTTCATTTTTCACTATTCGATTCCATAGTGAACGGTGATCCGAAAAATTTAGAAAGGTTATGTGATTTTGTTATTAAATCTATGTATAAGATCCGTTGGGAAGGCAACGTGCTTGCTTTACCTTCGATGAATAGGGATATTTATTCAAAAATGCAAAAGGCTGGCTGTGAACTTGTATATTTTGGTGTCGAAACAGGATCTGAATACGTTTGCAAAAAGATGAAGAAGCCGTTTACGATTTTTGAAGCGGAAAGGAATATTCGCTTAGCGCATGAGGCAGGCATAGAGGTTTCCGTAAATTTCATTACTGGTTTTCCAGGAGAGGATGAAGAACATTTTCAGCAAACGATAGATTTCACTAAAAGAAATAGCCAATATATAGATAGAGTCGATTTTATTACCGAATGTCAAGTAGCTAGGGGAACGCACCTGTTTTTACACCCTGCTGATTACGGAATAGTTATACCAGAAGATTGGCAAGGCTATAAATGGTATACTAATGACGAGAAAAATACCATCTCTGTAAGACAAGCAAGAACTTTGATTCTTGGGAAGTATTTAGATTCACTGGGGGTTAAAATTAACGTAAATTTTAATCTTGATGATGGAAGCCAAAAAGTCAAGGGTAAGATAGTCGTTAATTTAAAGAAGGATATTAATAAGGGGACCTTATGAAAGTTTCTGCCTTAGACTTTCAAATTTTTCTTGTAAGACTAGGGCATGAATATTTTTTTCAGGGATTTTATTATTTCAAATTTCTGGAATACCCTTTAGTTTATAATAATCTTAACCTTGATCCCAGAGATAAATATCTTGATATTGGAAGCGGCCAATCAATTTTCCCTCTTTTTGCCTTAGTAAAAAATGATTGTTATGTACAAGTCTATGACGATTATTCTCTAATAAAAGATAGCATGGAATATTATAAGAATATCATAGAAAAAATGAGCTTAAGCCCTTCTAGTAAAGAGAAATTTACTATCAATGAAACAACAGAGACAGACTTGCCAAGCGATTATTTTGATAAGATTTCTTGTATTTCTGTATTAGAGCATAGTAGAGGGAATGGCGATACCGAAACAATAAAAACAATTTCAAGGATTTTGAAGAAAAGGGGTAAAGTCGTAATGACTTTACCTTTTAATAATGGTGAATATATTGAAGAAGAAAATCCAGAAGATATTGGATTTTTTCAGCGCTTGTATAGTTTGGATGCAATAAAACATAGAATAGGCGATCCTTCCGGCTTAGAGGTAGAAAAGGTTATATATTTTGGCGAATGTAATGCGCACATAGGCAGATTATATCGACAAAATAAATTTCATAGATTAAAGTGGATTATGCCATTTTTTCCCTCATTTTTTTGGCGAATATGCCATAGCTATGAAGGGGGGTTTCGTTGTTTTCATGAAAAAGAATTAGATAAAAAGTATATAGGTGTAAGTTGTATCGTAATGAGAAAGAAATGAATTTTCCCAAATATTTATCTATCCAAACTACTTCTTTGTGTAATGCATCTTGTGTATTCTGCCCTTACAGGGAGATGCAAGATATATTTCCCCCAAAAATAATGGACATGAATTTGTACAATAAGATTATAGATGAATGTGCAAATTATAAAAATGTAGAAAGAATTATTCTTTATATGAATAACGAACCGTTAACCGACCCTTATTTATTAGAAAGAATAAATTATGCAAAAGAAAAGATTCCATGGGCAAATGTCCATATTCTTACAAATGGATTATTGCTCACGGAAGAAATGGCGGAGAGGCTTATAAATTCTAAATTAGATTGGATCGGTATAAGTTTTCATGGGATAAGACAAGAGACGATAGAGAATGCAATGGGTATTCCGTTTGGGGTTACTTTAAAGAGGATAGATGGTTTTGTAGAGAGGGCAAGGAGTAAAAAGGATATAAAAGAATATGTTATGATTACGTTTTTAAGACATGAATATTTGACAGGAGAAGAAAAGGAAGAAGTAATCGGTTATTGGAAGAGTAAAGGGATAGAAAGGATTAGTTACTTTGATGGACCTGTTTCTCGTGCAGGGAACGTTAAACGTTTGGCAAAGACTCATAATAAAGGGAGAATTGTAGGTTGTAACTCTATTTGGGCAGATGAAATGATTCATATTGTTGAGGATGGTAAGATGGTTCTGTGTTGTATGGATTGGAGAAGAGAGCATGTGCTTGGAGATTTGAATAATCAGAGCATTTATGAGATATGGAATGGAGAAAGAAATAAGACATGGCAACTTATTTATGGTAAAGGAGATATGCCCGACGGCTTTCTTTGTCGAAAATGTGAAGAGGCACAAATATCAGAGGAGGATCTATTGCTTATTATGACCCCTCCCTGGCAGACTAAAATGCCCCCGTTAGGCGCAGCATACTTAAGCAGTTTTTTAAGGTCCGAAGGGTTTAAAATAAAAGTAATAGATTTAAATGTAAAATTACATAATAGTGCTTCCGAGGATAAGAGATCTTTGTGGGATATTTCTACGATAAATAACTTTCCTCCAGATAAGATTGCAGAGAAATTTGTCCATGAGTTTCAGGGTGAATTAGAAGATTTTATTATGGAGGCATGTAATTCATCTGCAAAGCTTATAGGATTTTCTACTACAATAGCCAGCATTACAATTGCTGTCTATTTAGCGCATCAGATTAAATTGAGAGATCCTTCTAAAATTACTATAATAGGAGGTCCTGGCGCTTATTGGAATACTTTTGACATTGATCCAAAGAAGTTAATAGATATATTTGTAGTCGGAGAAGGGGAATTACCTTTATTGGAGATACTAAAGTGGTCTAAGAGAGAATTATCTCTTTCAGGTTTAATTGGAATACCAGGAACCGTAATATGCATAGATCAACAATACCTAAGTTTCCTACCTCCTAATCCTATTAAAAGAATAGATGATATACCTTTTCCCGATTTTCTCGAATTTAATCTCAAAGATTATAATAAAGAGGACGGATATAAACCCTTACCGTTGCTTATTAGCAGAGGATGTATTAATAGATGCAGTTTTTGTATTGACCACAAGATGAATAATCCTTTTAGAATAAAAGATCCGCATAAAGTGGTTGAAGAGATGAAATTTCATGTGAAACATTATGATACCAGAGAATTTGAATTTAATGATTTATTATGCAATGGAAATTTAAAACAGTTGGAAAAGATATGCGATTTGATTATCGAGGAGAATATTGATATAAAATGGTCAAGTTATGCGGCGATAAGAGAAGGAATGAGTTTAGAATTATGTAGGAAGATGTACAAATCAGGATGTATGGGGATTTGTTATGGAATGGAGTCTGCTTCAGACATTGTTTTGAAAAAGATGAATAAAAGATATGATTCTCAGCTGGCCGAGGAGGTTATTCGCAATACTCACAATGCAGGTATAAAGAGTTGCATAAATATAGTTATCGGGCATCCAGGTGAGACTGAGAGAGAATTTAGAAATACTTATGAGTTTATACGAAGAAATAAAGATTATATAGATCAGGTAACTAATGTTTCTACGTGTTTTGTTTTATCGGAGACTGACCTTATGAATAACCCCAGTAAATTCGGTGTTTATTTTAAATGGCCTTTAAAGACTCGATGGAGAGCTTTTATTAAAAAGGATGGATTGTGCCCAAATTATACAGAATATTATACTGGACCAGATAATGGCCCTTATTCACGGGCACGTCGACTTAGGAGATTTTTAGGGCTCCTTCATAAGGAGAATGTCCCTTATCTTATTATAAATTACATAAAACCACACAATGAAAATTTGGATGAGTTTATCGAGGCAGACAAGCGTAAGAGAAATTTGAAATATAAATATTTTGAGTTAAATGTTTCAGAACAAGGGCGATGTAAATTGTTCTGTAAAAATTTAGAATTGACTAGGGATGTAGGAATGAATGCTTCTTTTTTTGTTAATAACAAATGGATTGATTCTTCCACAGCGCGATGGGATGTTAAGCGACATAATGCATTTGTTGACATTAAGATAAGGTGGCCGGAATTTCCTATTACTCAGCATTGGACGGTAAAATTTACTAGTAGGTCTATAGATTGGGGTATAGAAATATTTTTTCACGAAGGACTAAGAATTTTTCAAAGTAAAATAGGTGTAATGTTAGTGAATAAATATAATAAATATATATTAAATGATTCAATAGCTAATTTTCCTAGCTTTTCTACAAAAAAGTGGCAAGAGATTTTGTTCTCAAGAATTTCCGAAATAGGCTTGGTTTCAAGTAGTCCTTTTCCGGGAATCGTTCTAAAACCGAAATTTGAAAAAGAAGTTTTTATTCAATTGCAGAATTCCCCTTCTTCTTTATTGACAAGGATGGTCAATGTTTGTTTTTTTGAAAATAGCAATCCCGAAGGATTTAATAATGACGGACATTATTTCAAAAAGGGGGAAGTCATAAAAGGTAAGATAGCAATGTCTTTAGATATTTGAACATTAAGATGCTAGTAGGTTGGTTTGCCTATAGACAAAAAAGAGATTGAGGAAATGAGAAAATGAAAGAGTTCAAGGATAAGAAAGAAGTCCCTGATATATTTCTTGTAATTTCACCACCATGGGGCATAGAAGATCCTCCTTTGGGATTAGCTTGCCTTTCTACGTACCTTAAGATTAGGGGTTTTAAGCCAGAAGTGTTTGATTTTAATATTTATATGTATGACAATGCAAACCAGTCATATAAATACCTCTGGGAGATGGGAAGTGCAAACGATTGGAGAGGCAAGGGTGCATCTAACGAGATATTTTCTATCTTTAAAAAAGAAATAGATTATTGTGTAGAGAAGATTGTTTCTTCTGGCGCTGAGATAGTAGGATTTTCTATGCTTTCTAACTCGCAGGATTTGATTACCGCGAAGATTATAAAAGAAGTTAAGACAAAGAGACCTAATATCAAGATAATTTTAGGGGGGATTTCTATCTCTGTCTCTGAGCAGAGGGCTTTCTTTGAAGCAAAGGGCAATAATTTAATCGATGCTTATATTATAGGAGAAGGAGAAGAGAGTTTATGTCAGCTATTGCAAGCCATTAAATCGGCACAATCACTTGAAGGTATTCAGGGCGTTTTAATTTATAAAGATGACAACGTAATTCACTCACCCAGGATTTTAAAGGAAAATCTTGATGAATTTCCCTTTCCAACATTTGAAGAGTTCGATTTTAATATGTATCTTAATAAAGGCAATAGTCTTGCTATGGAGTGGTCGAGAGGTTGTATCGGTCATTGTTCTTTCTGTGCCTTTAAAACATCATCATATATGTTTAGAAAAAAGTGTCCGGAGTTAATAGTTAAAACGGTAGAATATTATATTAAAAAATATAAAACTAATCATTTTTCCCTAGTAGATTCAGCTATAAACGGGGATTTAAAATATCTTGAGGAAATTTGCAATTTACTCATTAGATATAAACTAAATGTCAAATTTTCCGCTTTAGCTATCCCAAGAAGAGATATGAGCAAGAGATTATTAGGGATAATGAAAGAGGCAGGATTTATAAGAATAGAATATGGCGTGGAGAGTGGTTCGGATAAGGTCTTAAAGGAAATGAAAAAGGTTTATGCCTCAAGAGACGTTGAGAATATTATAAAAGCGACTCATGAAACAGGGATTGCAACAGTAATTTATTTGATTATAGGTTTTCCGGGGGAAGGGGAAGTCGAGTTTGCAGAGACAATTGAGTTTTTAAAGAGTAACAGTGAATATATCGATCTTGTTAAATCTATAAACCCGCTATATCTAATGGCTGGGTCGCATATTTATAAGCATCATAAGCATTATGGGATTACATTACCAGCTGTTGACTCTGATATTAAGTGGTTTATAGGTAGAGAAAATACATACAAAATAAGAGTAGAACGGGTAAATAAAATCAGGTATCTTCTGAAAGAAATAGGTGTTAAATATCATAGTAAAGATAACCAGTTCGAACGCGAAGTGAGTTTTTCACAGGTTTCTTCAGATAGAACTTTAGACTTTTTGTTGGTCAATTTGCCTCCCTGGTCGCAGGAAAATCCTCATATAGGGATAGGATTTTTAAGTAGTTATTTGAGGAGTAAGTCTGTTGCTCTGAAAGTGTTGGATTTAAACAAAGCCTTTTTTATCAACAACCCGGATTTTAGAATGCTATGGCATGTAGAAAATAAAAATTTTTGGTCAAACAAAGATACATTCCCGTTAATTTTGGAAATATTCCAAAAAGATATTGAAAAGTCCGTAGAAGATATTTTGTCTTTTGATTGTGCTGTGTTAGGTTTTTCCGTGGTCGATCCCAAAGAGAAATTAACCATAGAGTTTATAGAAAGGATAAAAGAAAAATCCCCGGATAAAAAAATAATTTTAGGGGGACCGGCTACTTCTACTCCTGAACAGAGGAAAATATTTTTAGATGCTGCAGGAGAAGACATAGATGTTTTTGTTGTGGGTGAAGGAGAGGAAACTTTGTTTTATTTATTAGAGATGTTTTTACGTAAGAAAGATATCAAGATAACAGGAGAGTGCTATATAAAAAATAACGGAAGATGGGTGCATAGAGGTGTGAGACCTATGATTGCTTTGGATGGTATCCCCTTTCCTACTTATGAAGAATTTGATTTAAATTTATACGGTAAGTCTCTTTTGGTTGAATGGTCTAGAGGATGTAAAGGTAGATGCGCATTTTGTAAGAATTACAGGTTGTTTTCTATGTACAGATTTAAACCAGCAGATTGTATAGTGCAAGAGTTGAAATATCATAAAGAAAAATACAATATATGCGAGTTTACAGTTACTGATAGTATTTTAAACGGAGATTTAGAGAATTTAAACCAGGTGTGTAATAAGGTGATCTTGGATAACCTAAAGATAAAATGGACAGGGCAGATAGCACCTCATAAATATATGGGTTTTGATTTTTTTAAAAAGATGAAAGAAGCTGGATGTTTTAAGCTTCAGATAGGACTGGAATCCGGATCTAATAGGGTTTTAAGGTCTATGCGAAAGACTTTTACGGCAGAAATCTCTGAAATGAACATAAGGTTTGCTAAAAAAGCTGGGATTGAAACTGAGATCTTTGTAATGGTAGGATTTCCTTCTGAGACAGAGAGAGATTTTAAGGAGACTTACAATTTTATCAGGAGAAATTCTAATTATATAGATACGATAAAATCAATTAATACCTTGCATTTGATAGCAGGGACAGATATATATGAAAACAGAGAGAAGTACGGTATTAAACCTTTGCCTGAAAAAGATTGGCATTATTTATGGGAGACTTATGATGGAAATATATATAACTTGAGAAAAGAAAAAACGCAAAGGTTATTGGATTTGTCAAATGACTTAGGGTTGAAAGTTATGGAGGCTAATATACAAGAAGGAAAAGAAAATATAGTTGAAACAATAATAGGAAAACAAGATTTAAAAGAAAAGATCCTAATACTTAAAGAATCCGTGAATAGCTTACAAAGACTTCCGCAGAAAAGGATGATTACAAGAAGAAGTCGGAAGCTGTCTAGATGGCTGATCTTGATTTTCCTGTGTTTTTATACATTTTTTTATATTATTTATTTCTGGATCTATATGAAGCTTAGGAATAAGGTATTGTTGGGCGGTAGGAGAAAATAATCTCAAATAAACGGGGAGAGTTATGACAGGAGACAAAATCAAGTTTTCAGTAGTAGTGCCTTTTTATAATGAAGAAGACAATGTAAAAATACTCCACAAGGAATTGATTTCTGCGCTGAAAGGGCATGAATATGAGTTAGTTTATGTTAATGACGGAAGCACAGATTCTACTTATTCTAGACTTATAAAAGAGACAGAAGACCTTAAGCCGCCGCATGCAAAAATAATTAATTTCACTAAAAATCTTGGTCAGTCGTTTGCGTTCAAGGCAGGATTGGATAATACTTCTTTTGATACAATAGTTTTTATAGACGGGGATTTACAAAATGATCCTCGCGATATCCCTTTGTTATTAGAGAAATTTCTAGAGGGATATGATTTGGCCCAGGGTATAAGGGCGAGGAGGAAGGACCCGTTTTTTTCTAAGATAGTGCCTTCAAAAATAGCCAATTTAATTTTAAGAATTTTATGCGGAAGTAAATTTAAAGATTTGGGATGTTCTTTAAAAGTATTTTCTAAAAAGATTACCGATAGATTGTTTTTTTATAAAGGGTTTCACAGGCTCCTACCCGTATATTTTTCTTTAAAAGGCGCTAAGGTTACAGAAGTAAAAGTAAACCACAGAAGTCGAAAATCAGGAAAGAGTAAATATGGATTTTCAAGGACGATAGAAGTGTTATTTGAGGTTATAAAGATAAATTTTTTCGAGAAAGGCTCAAATAATTTTATATATATTACAATAGGTGTGGGAATGACTTTGGTTATCTTAAGTTTTTTAGTGGGGTTCAATTTTATTAAATATATCAATTTATACTCCTTTATGGCCCTTCTTTCTTTTGTATTAGGGCTATATCTTTTTGTAATAGCATCAAGTCTTTATATTATAAGGTCTTTTTATAGTTATTATCAAAAATATAAAGAATTTGATGCATATTTATTATCAGTTGTAAATTATAGTCAAAATCCCTAATATGATTGCTGTTGGAAAGGACAATTTTATGCAAGGAATAAAGTTTTGTTTGGTTTTCCCCCCTTATAAAGAAAGTGAAGATATCTTTTTCTTGAAAACCGCGAGAAATAATTTAGGGAAGATTCCTCCTCTTAGTTTATTGGCTGTGGCTGCAATATTAGAGAAATACGGTGCTGAGGTTAAGCTTATAGATGCAAATGCGTCAGGGCTTTCTGTAGATGAGGTGATCCAAACTGCTGTTGAATTTTCTCCTGATTTTTTGGGATTCACCTTATCTACATATCAGTTCCATTTTACCTTAGAATGGATAAGGAAGCTTCGGTCGAAAGTTGACGTTCCTGTAATAGTAGGTGGTCCTCATGCAAGAATATATCCTCGGGAGGTATTAACTCATGAGTGCATCGATTATTGTGTTATGGGGGATGCAGAAGATATATTGCCCCAGTTGACCTATTCATTAGTCGAGAAAAAGAGCTTAACTGAAGTAGGGGGGATAGCATATAAAAATAATGAAGGAGATGTAAAGTCAAACGACTTTTCTTTGTATATTGACAGTTTAGATGGTGCCCCGTTTCCTTCGCGGCATTTATCGGACAATTCTTTATACTATTCTTTGATATCTAAATATAAAAACTTTACGGCAATGACTTCAAGCAGGGGATGTGTTTTTCAGTGCACATTTTGTGATAATCATTGTATTCCTTACAGGGCTATGAGTCCTAAGAGGGTTGTGGATGAGATGGAGATTTGCAAAAAAGATTTTGCTATAAATGAAATAGATATGTTTGACGGGGTTTTTTCTGTTAATAAAAAGAGATTGTTGGAAGTAAGCGATCAAATAGTAAAAAGAAAGCTTAAAATATATTGGTCATTTAGGACCAGGGCTGATTTGATTGATAAAGAGACGCTAACGGCATTAAAATCAGCGGGATGTATAAGGATATATTATGGAATAGAAAGTGGTTCCGCTAAGATTTTAAAAAATATTAAGAAGAATGTGGAAATCGAAAATATTAAATATATACTGAAATTGACAAAAGGCGCAGGGATAGATACCTTTGGATATTTTATGGTTGGAAATTATGGGGAAACCTATGAGACGATCAGCGAGACTATGGATCTAATGCTATCTCTCCCCTTGGATTACATACAGATAGCTCCGATATTTTATCCTCCTAATACTGAGGTTTATTCTGATTTAATGAAGGTAATAAAACGGGATTATTGGAAGGACTATACCGTAGATTCCGAGTTAGAGATGGAATTCCCTATAATAGGGACTGATTTTAATAAAAGTCAAATCCATTCTATTGTCAGAAAAATGTATTTACGTTTTTATTTAAGGCCTAAATTTATTATCAAATTCATATTTAGTTTAAAATCTTTTAGCCAATTAGCACGATCGGTAAAGGCAGTTTTTGATATGGTCAGAGAATCTGTAATAGACAATTCTGCAAATAAGGAGTTTTAAAGGATAAAGACATATCCATAGGGTTTGTTGCCATGCGTAAAAAAAGAAGGATTTTATTAATAGTAATTTTTTTTATTGGGATAAGTTTACGTTTGGCTTCTTTTTCTTTTAATCAGGACAACTTGGATATGGATGATGACGAACCTTGGTCGAGAATAAATTTAGCAATGGTCTGGCTTGAATCTGGAGAAGGGATTGTCGATTTAAATTTCAGCCCTCTTTATACTTATATGGTATCGACATTGCGGTTTTTTGATAAAAAAAATTTTATTTTACTTACACGTCTTGTAAGCCTTGTTTTCGGTAGTCTTTTTATATTTTTATATTTTAATTCAGTAGAGAAGATATTTAATGCAAAGATAGCTTATCTTTCCGCTTTTTTTGTAGCCGTTTACCCTTTACACATTCATCTAAGCACGCTTTCTTTACCCGAGGTCATAGCTTGTTTCTTCTTATTCGCGTCTTTATTTTTTCTGCATCAATTTTTATATGTTTCGGATAGATGGACTAATCTGATTATCTCCGCATTATTTTTAACATATGCTTGTATGCTGCGATTCGAGTGTTGGCTGTTTATTTTAATATTTTCCACATGGATTTTTGTTAAACGTAAAATTTCTAAGGGGTTATTGATATTTTTGTTTTTGTCTTTAATTTTTCCTTCGGTATGGATGTTTGTGAATTATAGATATACGGGCAATCCCGTAAATTTTGTATTTATTTCGGCAGAAGCTACCAAGTATTTTATGTCTACGGAAGATTTATCGTTAAGAGATAAAATCTGGGGATGGCCCAAGGTATTGTATTATACGTTAGGCAGCCCTTTATTTATACTTTGTTGTATGGGTTTTATCGTCCCTCTTGTTTTTAGGAAATTTAGAAATGTATTTTATTATTCATTTGCGATATTCTTTTCAATTTATATGGTTAAGTCTATTAATAATACTTATAGTTTCGATATTTGGAGGTATAGTTTGCCATTAGGCTTATTTTTTATTCCCTTTGCTGGTGTAATTATCTACTCATCGCCGGCTTTTTTTCAAAGAAAAAAATATTTTATAATGTTCATTTGTCTGCTTGTGTTTTTTGCTTGCATTAAAACGTCATATGTTTTTTCTAAAGGAAGTCAAGCGCCTGAAACTTTAAATAAAGTGGTGGAATGGATAAAAGCGAATATTTCTGATTCAAACAAAAGAATTTTACTGGAAATATCGCCGAGATATCCTTTGAATCACCCCTATATAGTAATAAATTCCAATCTTAAATCTTATCAGCACCTCGGATTTTTTTCTACTGGCATGGAAGAGTCTGATGAGAAGTGGGATGAATTTCTCTGTTTGCTTGGAGATGCAAATTATATACTAGTCAATAAAGAAGAAAGTTTTTTCTCTGAAATATTTTCCGAAGAAAAAGAAATCATAGAAAAGAATGTTATAAAGGTATTCGAAAATGAAGATTGGTTTATTTGTAAACTTGAATAAGCGTATAATCATTGCCCTTTTGATTTTGTTTTTTTTCATAATAAGGGCATGGTTTTTTCTGAATACCGATAATCTTTATGGAGCCATACCTTCTCAAAAAATAATTCATTCCCAGTTGATTCTGGAAAATCCATTCGATGTATGGGATGTGAACCCGTTATTATACCCTTATCTTTTGGGCGCATGGATAAAAGTTACAAACGATATACTCGTATCTCCGCGAATTTTAAGTCTTGTGTTTTCAGTGTTAATGGTTGTGCCTTTTTTTAAGTTTTGCGAGATCTTATTTAGGGAAAAGAGAAAGGCAGTGCTGGCTACGGTTTTATTGGGTATTTTTCCTGTGCATATTATGCAAAGCGTAGTTTCCATGGAAGAAGTCTTTTTCTATTTCTTTTTATTTTTTTCGCTCTACTTTTTTTTGAAATATAAATATGAAAAACAGAATATAAAGATTTTGATTGTATCGGCGCTTTTACTCACTATTTCTTGCGGATTTAGGTTTGAGGGATTTTTGTACCCGGCTTTACTTTTTCTCTTTCTTTTAGGAAAGGATAAAAAGCCGTGTTTGATTTTTCTGGGTATTTCTATGGCTGTTCCGGTTTTATGGGGATTAATAAGTTATGTTAAGTGGCATAATCCTTTTTCTTCGTTTTGGATACAAGATGCCGTTGCTTCTTTGGAAATCGAATTGTACAATCAAAAATTTAAGAATGTTTTCGAAAGTGTTATGACTTGTTTACCTTTAGCCGCAATAATTTTTGGTTTTTTGGGGCTATTGGCAGGCTTAAAAAATAAAAGGTTGTCTGTTGTATATTTATGTTTCTTTGTGTTTTTAGGCATATTTACATTTAAGATATTAAACAAGGGGTTGTTGTTTCAGGAGCGGTATGTCCTGGCTTTTTCTATTTTTTTTATAATTTTCATTGCAGAAGGTGTTTATTCTATGCTTGATAGGCTTTCTAAAGTGTGGATAAGAAACTCTATTGTCGTTATTTTGTGCATGTATTATTTTTTTTATACCGCCCATTTATTTAGAGAAAATGAGTTTTTTGGAATGAAAGCACCTGAGGAGATAAGGCATATAATTGCATTATTAAGGGATGAACAGAGAAACGATGCAATTATACTGCTGGATGTAGATATGTTTCATGAGTATCCGGAATATATTAATGTTTCAGCTGGATTTAGCCCAAAGAGGGCCGTAATGCCACTGGTTGAAGAAATAATGCATAGGAGACTTACGCCTGGAACCAAGAAAGAGCATACGGAATTCGATAAGAGAATTTTGCGCCTATTAAAGGAAAAGAAGATTAATTACATCCTTTATTGTACTAAGGATGGATATTTAAAATATCTTTTTCCTTTATCGGGTGATTTGGATCAGATAGAAGGTTCTTACTATAAAAGGATTTTCAAAGGAAATATTTTTTGGTTATATAAAATATCACAGGGCTGATAAATTATGTGTGGAATTTGCGGTATAAAAGGATTGTCTTTTAAAGAATCCAGTGTTTATTTGGATGATATGCTTAAAGTCTTATCGCATCGCGGGCCAGATACAGAAGGTAGATATGCTGAAGAAAATTTATCTATGGGAGTAAAAAGATTAAGTATTATAGATTTAGTTGCGGGGTCACAACCAGTATACAGTGAAGATAAGAGTATAGTTTTAGTATGTAATGGGGAAATTTATAATTTTCATTCATTGAAAAATAAGCTTGTCAAAAAAGGCCATAATTTTTATACCGGAACAGATATAGAAGTTATAGTGCATCTATACGAAGAATCAGGACCAGCGTGTTTAGAGGAACTTGAAGGCATGTTTGCCTTTGCAATATGGGATAAAAAGAAAAAGCTTCTTTTTATCGCGAGAGATAGATTGGGGATAAAACCACTTTATTATTTTAATAAAAATGGATTATTTGGTTTTGGTTCAGAGCTGAAAGCATTATTGACATTGCCATTTGTCCCTAAGATTTTAAATCCTGATGTAGCAGATTTATATTTTTCTTTAGAATATGTCCCTTCACCTTTATCGATTTTTAGAGACATTTTCAAATTAAAGCCGGGTCATTATCTGATTTATAAAGATTCACAGTTAGAGATCAATCGTTATTGGGATTTAAAATCCTTGGATATAGATAGAAATATAAGAATCTCTGAAGCAGAAGACAGATTGAAATATCTTCTAAGAAATTCCATAAAAACCCATATATTAAGTGATGTTCCTTTGGGTATATTTTTGAGTGGAGGGATTGATTCGAGTACTTTGATTGCCTTTGCAAGAGATATGTTCCCGCAGGATCTTAACACTTTTTCTATGGGGTTTGCTGATAAAGGATTCGATGAATCGAAATACGCGGGAGCTGTTTCGCGACATTTCAATACACAACATCATAGTTTTATCTTTACAATAAAAGATTTAATAAATATCTTTCCGGAAGTCACTGCTGCTTTAGATGAACCATTTGCTGATATGTCTATTTTTCCGACCTATTTACTTTGTAAATTTTCTCGCCAGTTTGTTAAGGTGGCGTTGTCCGGAGAAGGAGGGGATGAGCTGTTTATGGGATACCCGACTTATCGCGCCCATCGATATATGCAGTTGTATCAAAAAATCCCGGAATATATAAGGAAATCTATAATAACTCCGTTTGTGAATCATTTACCGGTTTCGCTTGAATATTTTAGCCTGGATTTTAAATTGAAACAATTTCTGAAAGCCCAATCTTCACAAAGCCCTTATTTGCAGCATCTATTATGGATGGGTTCATTTACGTCTTCAGATAAAGAAGACCTCTTTCAAGGAGACTTTAGGAAGAAAAGCTCTGAAAAATTATTGGAAGATTATGTCAAGTCACTGCTGGATACTAAAGGAGCGCCTTCGGGTTTAAAAGGGATTCAGTATTTGGATATTTTTAGCTATTTATCGGAAGATTTGCTGGTGAAGGCTGACAGGGCTAGTATGGCTGCCTCGTTAGAGACAAGGGTCCCATATTTAGATTATAAATTAGTAGAGTTTATCTGGAGTCTACCGTCACAGTTGATCTTTCAAAAGCGATTGTTAAAACATCTAATGAGAAATATTTTACCTTCAAGTATTATAACACGGCCCAAAAAGGGATTTTCATTGCCTTTTTCAAAATTGATATTAGATAAGGATGTTTTTATATTATTCGAAGGATTATTCAGTAAGGATTTTATTCTTCGGCAGAATATATTTAATTATAAATATATAAGAAGGCTTCTTGATGAGCATATTGCTGTGAAAAAAGATAATCGCAAAAAACTGAGTACTTACATGATGTTCCAGTCTTGGTATAAAAATTATTTCTCTTGATGAGGATTATGCGGGAGAAAAGAATGGATGGAGGCTGATTTGTTATGAATATTTTGATGGTTCACCCTCATGATATATTTGATAAGTCCGAGCCCTGGACAATAAGGATTAAAAGCATAGCTAAGGAGGTCGTCGAAAGGTCTCACGAAGTAAAATTATGTTATTTTCCTTTAACGATCAATGAAAGGTACTTGCCCAAAAAAATAAATTCGATAGAGCTGATTCCTTTAGATAGAACGCCTTCGCCTAAGGCATTTATTTTGAATATCATAAGACTTATAAAATTATGTAAATGGGCAGATGTCGTCCATTTTCAAAAGTGTCAGCATTATGCTGCTATCCCTACGTTAATCGCAGCATATATTGCCGGGAGGACGTTACATTACGATTGGGATGACTGGGAGGAGAAGATATGGTATGAATCCTGTGGTAGATCTTTAAACTCAAGATTTATAGGCTTCTCTTTTAAAGTGCTGGAAAGGTTTATTCCTTTATTGGTTGATTCTGTTTCATGCGCAAGCAGTCATTTGAAATATCTGACTCATAAATTTGGAGTGAAGAAGGAATGTATATTTGATGCCCCTGTAGGAGCTGATTTAGTAAAATTCAAGCCTGATTTAGATGGGAGGGGGATAAAAGAGAGACATGATATAAGAGGTGAGCTGGTTTTATATATAGGTCAGCTTCATGGAGCTCAATATGTCAATTTATTTATAAAGTCAGCCAACATAGTTTTACACAGATACCCGAATGTGACTTTTATGATTGTAGGGGAAGGGTTTTTAGAAAATAAATTAAGAGATCTTGTCTATAGTTTAGGTATAGACGATAGAGTTGTTTTTACCGGAAGCGTACCTCATGATGATATCCCTTACTATATCGCAGCTTCAGATATCTGTGTAGCTGCTTTTATGGAAACAGAGGTAACAATATGTAAAAGTCCTTTGAAGATTGTAGAATATTTGGCAAGTGGCAAGCCTATAACAGCAAGTAACGTAGGTGAAGTTAGAAGAATGGTAGGAGGCGTAGGGGTTTTGGTTGAGCCTTCTAGCCAGCATTTTTTAGCAGATGGCATTATTCAGCTTTTAAAGGATAAGGATTTAAGAGGTAGATTAGGAAAAAATGCAAGACGTAGGGCAGAAGAAAAATACAATTGGAGCCGTACCTCTGAGAATATTTTGAAGGCATATCAATCTCAACTCACATAGGATTTTTGTGAAAGTTATTTTTGTTACAAGAGAAGGTCATGGCCTATCTGGCGCAAGGGTAAGATGTTATAACTTTGCCCGTGTATTGAGACGGTATGGAATAACCACAGAGGTGTTTTCTTTTGCTGATAATTTAGGTGCTAAATACGGCGAGAAAGAGTTTGAAATGTCTTATTTAGAGAAACTCAGATATAATATCAAGGCATTTAAACTACTGTTAAGAGAAGAAAAGGATGCGGTTTTTTTTATACAGCGATTAAATTATCATACTATAGCTCCTTTCATGGTTTCTTTATTAAAAAAAAATAGATTTATATTTGATTGTGATGACTGGAATATACGGGAAGATCCCATATATTATTTTAATTTATTTCCTAGTTCTAAGATGGAATTTTTAACACGTAAGATTACTAGATATGCAAACATTTGTACTGTGGCAAGTGTATTTTTAAAAGATTATTTATGTAGATTTAATAAGAAGATTTATTATCTTCCTACAGGAGTGGATACAGCTATTTTTAATCCCAACGACAGTCATAATAACAGTTCAAAAATTAGTTTTTCTTGGATTGGTACTTTGTACCATAAGGAAATGCAGGAAAATATTAGATTTATTTTAGCTTGCTTTTCTGAGTTAGCCGATAGATATCGTAACATTTTTTTAAATCTTGCTGGCGAGGGGGTATATTTTCGTGAAATCAGCCGGTATGTAGCTACTCTGCGATATAGAGACAGAATAATGATAAATAATTGGATCCCACCGGATAAAATCCCCGACCACCTTTCGCATATCGATATTGGTCTTTTGCCTCTGATCCAGCATACAAAATTCAATAAATCAAAAAGCCCCACCAAGCTTTTTGAATACATGGCAATGGGAAAACCCACTGTTTCAAGCAATATTGGAGAAGCAGCGCATATTATTCATAATGGTGAAAATGGTTTTTTGGCAGGCACAAAAGAAGAATTTGTGGCCAGGATGGAAGAGTTAATTAATGATCCTATTTTGTGTAGGAGCATTGGGGATAGCGCTAGGAAAAGTGTAGAAGAAAAGTATTCTCTTAATGTGTTAAGCAGGCGCCTCTACGATATATTAAAAACAATATAATGATAAATATATCCATTATAATTTTAACTTTTAATAGCTCTGAGCATATTAAATCTTGTCTGGATTCTGTATTTAGACAAAGTTATCGGAATTTTGAGGCGATTTTAGTAGATAATGGTTCAATAGATGACACCTTATCATTGGTAAAAAGGGATTATCCAAAAGTTAGATTGGTTGAGAATAAAAGAAATCTTGGTGCTTGTGCGGCAAGAAATAAAGCTATTGGTCTCGCTAAAGGGAGGTGGATTCTGACCTTGGATTGCGATGTTATTTTAAAAAAGGATTTTATTGAGAAAATAGTCGGATTTATAGGAGAGGCTGGAGAGTCAATAGGCATGTTTCAACCGAAGATCTTACAAATAGATAGAAAGACTATTTATTCTTGTGGGATATATCTTTCTAATATGAGAAGATTCCATGACATTGGCAGAGGGATTCCTGAAAATGGTAGATTTGACATGACAAAAGATATTTTCGGTGCTTGTTCTGCTGCGGCGGTGTACAAAAAACAGATGTTAGAAGAAATAAAAGAAACCACGGGTTATTTTGATGAAAGATTTTTCTTCTTAGTAGAGGATGTGGACTTAGCATGGCGGGCACAAAGAAAGGGTTGGGGAGCAAAATTTTATTCTGAAGCAGTTTGTTATCATTATGGCAATTCTTCAGGGTCGGATAAAAAACTCAGGCAATTTCTTTCTTTTCGCAATCGATATTACACCATAATAAAAAATGAGGGCCTTAGAAAATATATTAAGAAATTTTTTCCATTATTGTGTTATGATTTTCCGAGATTAGTATATTTGTTTTTTACTAATAAGTATATTTTAAGAACAGTTAAAGATAAAGTATCTATATCCCTGAAGGGTGAATTTCTACATGTTGCTATAACTCTCCTGTTAACTCACCGATTACTTGACAGGCTGTTGTATGTATGGGAAAATTATTAACAATGGATTACGCTATAGAGATAAAAAACCTAAAGAAAATATTTTTTGAAAGAAAAGGATTTACTGAAATACTGCGTTGTCCTTTTAAGAGAAAGGAAGGCAAGCTTGTTTTATATAATGTTAATTTAGGCATAGAAAAGGGTTCCATATTTTGTCTTTTGGGGCCAAACGGAGCAGGTAAGACTACACTTATAAAAATAATATGTACTTTGATACTCCCTACGGAAGGGAAGGTTTTTGTAAATGGAGTTGATGTAGAAAAAGAAGAATGGAGGGCTAAGGGTTTTATTGGGCTTGTGACAGGAGAAGAAAGGAGTTTTTTCTGGAGGCTTTCAGGTAGAGAAAACCTGCTTTTTTTCGCCTCTTTATATAATATCCATGGAAAAAAAGCATCTAAGAAGGTTTCCGAAGTCTTAGAAATAGTTAGGATAGATGACCCTAAAAAGAGATATCAGGAATATTCCGGTGGAATGAAACAGAGATTGGGAATTGCAAGAGCCCTTTTAGGAAACCCTGAAATTCTTTTAATGGATGAGCCTACTAAAAGTTTAGATCCTATAGCAGCCGAAGAATTAAGAAAATTTCTAAAGGAAAAACTCTGTAGAGAATTGAAAACAACGATTTTTTTTACTACACATCAACTTAACGAGGCAGAGAAACTCGCTAGTAAGATTGCTATAATAAATAAAGGTGAAATCAAGGTTTCAGGGACATTAGATGAGCTTATGAGTGGAGTGAAGCAAGATAACGTAGATTTAGATAAGATGTATGCCTATTATGTCAATTCGTAAAATATTATCATTTATCCGCAAAGATGCAATAATAAACATGAGTTATAGAACTATTTTTTTGATGTCTTTTGTAAGAATAATATCTTCCACGTTGATTTTCTTTTTTATGGCTAAATTATTTCGCAAACCGGAATACTTCCCGTTTGTATTAATAGGCATTGCATTTACCTCATATTTATACACTTCTCTCGGAACTTTTTCAAGTAGATTTAGAGACGAACAAGCTGCAGGAACTTTAGAGGCTATGTTGGTAGCGCCGACTAAAACAAAGGATATATTTATAGGGATCGGGGCATGGGATTATTTGTTCACTACTTTTAGAGTGTTTATATATATATTATTGGGGGTTCTGTTTTTTGGGGTTAATTTAAATAATGCTAATATATTAGCAGCAATATTGATACTATGTCTCAGTATAATTTGTTTTAGTTGCATGGGAATTAGTGCCGCAGGTCTTGTTTTAATCTTTAAAAGAATGAATCCCGTGACATGGATAATAGGAGGATTTACTGGTCTTGTTGGAGGAGTATATTTTCCTGTAGAGATATTGCCGATATGGATAAGGGGTATCTCATATATACTACCGCTTACATATTCATTGAAAGGACTTAGGGGTGCTCTGCTTTATGGCAATTCTATCAGAGAATTGATGCCAGAGATATTACTATTGTGTATCTTTATAATTGTTTTATTTCCACTAAGCACATTAATTTTTAAAAAAGCAATGAAAAAAACAAAAATAGATGGTAGTCTCGTGCATTATTAATCAGAATGCCAGAAAAAGATAATATGGAAATAGAAAAAATATATCCGAAGATTAGTAGATTTAAAGATAACGGCAAACATTATTTCCGGGAAAAAGGCGATAACTCTAGTAGTATAGGGGCTATTCAAGAAAATGATGTAATAGGAAGGTTGGAATATGTAAAAGAAGGTGAAGGGCAGAGCAAGAAATATTTGTAGATAGTTTAATCTGTATTAGAGATTGCTTCGGCCACCTTTCGGTGGCCTCGCAATGACAGGCTTTTAGAAGAGCTGGACCGTTACGGTTTGGAGAGGCATTGGCGAGTAGGAAACTTTCCTGAAAAAAATCTTCCCAATGAGCCATATATATAATATACTTATGGGGTTTGGTGGGATTTGCAGAAGATTCAGAAAAGTCCATAGGCATACTTCAACCAAAGATTTTACAAATAGACCGGAAGAATATTTATTCTTGAGACACATATCTCCCCAATATAAAAAGGTTCCATGACATAAGTAGAGGGGAGCTTAATAATGGTAAATTCGAGAAGGTAAAGGATATCTTTGGAGCTTGCTCTGCAACGGCACTGTACAAAAGACAGATGTTGGAGGAAATAAGGGAAAGTACAGGCTATTTTGATGAGAGATTCTTTTTCTTGGTAGAGGATGTAGATTTAGCCTGGCGTGCACAGAGAAAAAGTTGGAAAGCAAGATTCTATCCTGGAGCAGTCTGTTATCACTATGGTAATTCGTCAGGTTTAGATAAGAAATTTAGACAATATCTGTCTTTTCGTAATAGGCACTATTCTATAATAAAAAATGAAGGGCTTAAAAATTATTTTAAAAAATTCTTTCCGTTGTTGTTTTATGATATTCCTCGGTTATTATATTTGGTTTTTACTAATCGTTATATCTTAAGAAAAATAAATTAAACATGAGATTTTTTAAAGAGTATATTCTGAAAGATAAAATATTTAAAAATTGGCAGATTTTATTAATACTTATGGTTTCTTTATGTTTGCGCCTGTATCATCTTGGTTATCATGATTTCTGGTATGACGAGATAGGTACAGTGGATTATGCTCAACATCCTTGGAATAATTGGAATGCCCCTTTTTACTGGATATTGCTTCATTTTTGGATAAAAGTTTTTAAAATTTCAGAATTCGGTTTACGTTTTCCTTCTTTAGTTTTTAGTTTTTTTTCTATAATTCTCGTTTTCTTAATAGGAAAAAGACTTTTTAATAAGAAGGCTGGCCTTTTAGCTAGCATATTTATGGGGCTTTCTCCTTTTCATATTTGGTATGCTCAGGAAGCACGTGATTACAGTATGTTATTATTTTGGGGTACGCTTTCCTCATGGTTACTCCTCAAAGCAATTAAAAAACAAAGATTGAAATCCTGGGTAATCTTTACAATGGTTTCTATAGCAGGGTTTTACACCAATTATTTTTATACTTTCCTTTTTGTCGCACATATTATTTTTGTTGTTACATTTTTTAAGCGTTTGAAATTAAAACTGAAGAATTTGATTCCCTTCTTTGTCGTTAGTCTGTGTTTTTCGCTATACTTAAACCGTTTTTTAGGCAAATTTTTTAGTGTCTGGCAGGGTTTTTGGATTCCTGAACCAGAAGTACGCTCTTTGGTTATTACTATAGAAAATTTTATTCTTGGTTATAACGCCAATTTCCCTTCATATCTCATTGTAAGCATTTTAATAGCAGTATTTTTTACCATTGTAATTATAAAATTGAAAGATATCCGGTTTCGACCTGCAATTGTATTTTGTCTATATTTGTTCTTAACCCCCATTGTTTTAGCTTTTCTTTTTTCAAAAACATTTTTTTCGGTTTATCTTGATCGCGGTTTGATTGTTACAAGTCCCTATTTTTATCTGATATTATCTTTTGGCGTGTTTAGCTTGAACAAAAGGTATTTAAGAACAGGTAGTCTGGTTATTTTATTTTCTTTAATTTGCATAGCCCTTTATGGGTATTATATGGATTGGATGCCTACATCTTCTTTTCATTATACAGGAGTCCATCTTAAAAAATCCATAAAGCCAGTAGTTAAATTTATAGAAGATGAGTTAAGAGTACGAGATAGGATTGTTTTTACTAACGAATCAGTACTGCCATCTTTTCGGTTTTATAGTCCCCAAGAAAGATCTTTTCATTTTTTATTTGTACCAGGAGAGGCGTTCGACCCTTTTTCCCAAAGGCCGGTATATGAAAACAGATATTACCTTTCGACCTATAACTTAAGAGATTTTGAATTTGATAGATTATGGGTTATATCTTGCGATTGGTCAAGAGATGGGAGTTTAGACGGAAATTCTCAAGCAGTAAAAGATTTCTTGGATAGGAATTTTAGATTACAATTCATCCGAGAATTTGATGGATTATGGGTATTTAGATATGATACATTTTAGCTCGATAAAAGAGACTGACATCGAGAGTCGGTTGGCTTTGCTTTTAGCAAGATGGATAATATATGATAATGGTTTTGAAAAGATAGAAAATTTATTGATGCAGGAAAAGATCGAATGGAAGAAGTTCCGAGAGATCATTGTATATCATGAATTGTGTGCTTTTGCCTACATTTGTTTAAAAAAACATCTTTATTTGTTGCCTAATAACAGCATGGAGTTATTAAAAAAAGATTACTATTTTTGTTTAACCCATCAGGTTTTTTTATGGCGTGAATTCTTACGCATAGCACATATTTTCAGAGATAAAAATATAGAGTTTACACCGTTAAAAGGAATAGCTTTTTTTATAGACAATATGTATGGTGAAAGAAGATATTTGAGACCCATGGTGGATATAGACCTTATGGTTAAAAAGGAAACGTTGCCTTTGGTTGAAAGAATCCTGGGAAGTCTTGGGTATGAGAAACATTTGGGAGGCAATAAAGAGGATTATTGGAAAAGCCAAAACTATCATTTACCATTTATAAAAAAAAGACAAAAAGGATTGCCTTGTATGGCCGAAATGCATTGGGACCTAGATTATAAAAGAAAGAATCCCTTGCTGCCTTATTTATGGAGCAGGATAAAAAAAATGCGTTTGGATGGCAAAGAGATATCCCTCCTTAGTCCAGAAGATACACTTTTTAGTATTGCGCTCCATCATCGCCGATTCGGAAAAATGCTTTGTTTAAAGAATGTTTGTGACACAGCAATGTTGCTGGAACGATACAAGGATGATATTGACTGGCATTACATATTAAGGGAGGCAGAAAGAGAGGGGATGAGGACGATACTATATTTTATATTTACTCAGGCAACTCTTTTGCTTGACGTAAAAATACCCCCTTTCGTTTTAAGAAGACTAGATATACCTGGGTATAAGAGGCAGTTAATTGAACGATTTATTCTTAGCAATACTTTTGCGGTAGAGTCGGGGTTAAATAACTATAAATCTCTTTATCTCAGGACTCATTTTTTAATTTATGATAATATATGGGATCCAGTTAAATGTGTACTAGGTCTTCCTCTAGAACAATTTGCTAAATTTTATAGTTTACAACCTTATTCCAGAAGAACTAACTTGCTTTACAAGATTCGTTATCTATATTTCTTGAAGAGTCTTCTTGTGATTATACTAAATGCAACAACTAAAAGAATGTCGAAGTTGCTAAAAAATAAGAAATGACAATCACTCTCGTATTTCCACTTTTAATGGCAGAACGGAATTTTATGGTGAGAAGATTTCTTTTTGAATGTACTAAAGAAATAGATTGGAAGGGAATTAATGAGATGGGAAAGAAATTGTTAAATAAACCTAAAAAATCGGCTACAGAATAAATTTTTGAGTCATTCTCATGCTCATATGTTAATTCATGCCGCTTTAAAATGAAAAGTTCTCCTTTGAACATAGCTGAAGATATGGTAAAATTTGCTTGTAAATCGGATAGGACATGATGAAAACCGTGAAATTTTCTATAGGATATAACCATGACATGGGATTGTTAGATCTTTTGGAGGAATTTAAAAGTAATATTGAAGCAGTTTATTTCCCTGTTCCTTATCAGTTTTTAAGTTCAGGTAGAAATCTTCCTCAGGGAAAAGATTACATTGGCGAAATTGTAAAAATAATTAAGAAATGTAATTCATTAAATATTATACCCGAATTATTATTGAATGCTACTTGTGATGGAGGAAGAGGATTAAAAAAGAACTTTCCAGCGGACATGATTAAATATATTAAGGAGTTGAAGGATTTAGGGTTAAAGAATATTATAGTTACAAACCCTGTTTATATTAGTAGGATCAGAAAAGAGATCAAAGATATTACCATCGAATCTTCCGTTAATTGTTATATAAAAACCGTAGAACATGCTTCATATTTGAAAGATTTAGGCGTGGATATTTTAACTATTGATAGGGATATAAATAGAGATATACCTTTGATAAAAAAAATCAAAAAATCTACCGGACTTAAAATAAAGATAATGCTTAACGAAGGGTGCTTGAAAAATTGCCCTTTCAGAAATGTTCATTATAATTATCTTTCTCATAGTACTACGAAGGAAAATTCTCAAAATAGCATTCTTTCAGATTATTTTTGTTATACTATATATTCAAAAAATCCTGAAAAAGTATTTAAAACACCGTTCATACCGCCAGAGGCATTGGGATATTATATTGATTTTGTGGATTATTTTAAGTTATCTACCAGAGTATTTGATTTACCCAGGATAAAGCGATGCTTGGAGGCTTATAAAGAGCAGAGATTTAGCGGTAATTTATTAAATATATTAGATAGCCCAGGTCTTTCTTATTTTAGTTTCATAAATCATGATGCTTTGAAAAAAAACAACTACTTTTTAAAGATGCTTAAATGTGACGAGAATTGTGCCGAATGTAATTATTGTAATAGATTAAAGCAAGAAGCGGCTATTATAAATACCAGTTTATTGAAAGGAGAAGAAAGAAACAAAGAAGATGCAAAAGCTATTGTTGTCTTTGAGAGACTTTTAAAAGATTTCCCAAAGGAATCTGCTATTTATTTAGGTTTAGCAAAAGCATATTTACACTTTAAAAAGTATAAAGAAGCTATTGAGATTTTGAGTAAAGCCTTATCTTTTAATTTAAATAACGCTAACATTTGCTATCTGTTAGGTGTTTGTTATGTAGGGGTAGAAGACTTTAATAATGCAATAGAGAATCTTAAAAAAGCCAAAGAAAAAGGTTTTAAGAGTGCTAGAGTAAATTTTTTACTTTCAGGATGTTACAGAAGAATCAAGATGAAAAAGAAAGCGCTTAGAGAATTAGATGAAGGGATTCAAAAGATAAAAGAGGTAAATGTGGTTTAAAGCAGTACGCTATCGGGAGAACTATTTTATGAAAAATCATATGTTTAGCTGCGAATTTTTTAAACTAGGGCCTTTTACCGTTTGTATTAATTTTGAAAATGATGAATTAAGAAAAGAGGTAACCTCTCTTTTTAAAGAAAACTGGCCGGTAATTAGTGTTTATCAGATAACACCTAATGTAGTAGACTGTTATTGTCATGTTTTTATCAGTGAGAGGTATTATAAAGATTATATTGAAAAAACTCCAAAAGATAATACGAGCTATTGTTATGCGGCAGATAATAGATTATTGACCTATTCTTCGGATTTTAAGCTTATAAGATACTTTATAAACACGACAAGCAATTATATTGCATATATTTTAGACTTTATAGGCAAATTATTTATTTTTTCACCATTTTTATTAAGGCATAATTCGCTTATGTTGCATGCCGCCGGAGTAGTTTATAAAAATAAGGGATTTATTTTTGCAGGCCCTGCAGGTATAGGTAAAACAACTATTTGTAAGATTCTCTGTCGTGGCGGTGCGTATCCTTTATCGGATGATAGAGTTATCGTGCGTAATGAAGGGGGTAAATTCACGGTTTATCCTTTATGGATTTTCTCTTCGGATGGCATGGACTTGAGCTATGAATTTATGAAATTGCAATTTCATTCTTTTCCATTGAAAGCGATATTTTTTTTACAACAAAGTAAAAAATTTGCTTTAAAAGAGATGAATTTTTTGGACAAGATAAGTATGATTTCAAAAAACTCCCTTTTGTTTTCCGAGAACATCAGAGATTCGAGAGAGGATTTTTTTTTAAGCGTACACAGCATATCCAAAAATAAGCATATTTACAAGCTTTGCTATGATAGAAGCGATAAAATATTCCCTTTATTAGATTCTTATGATGAGTGATCGTTTTATAGTTTTAAAAAGAAAACATAAAAAATCGTGGTTATTTGACAAACTCGAAGGGAAAATTTTTTCTCTCAATCGGACCGCAGCCGAAATATTAAAGTTAATATGCGAAAATAGAAAAAAAGAGGAAATAAAGAAAATTTTTACCGAGAAATTAGATATTAAAGATGTCCGGATTTTCAAAAAAGATTTTGATCGCTTTAAATCCATGGTCGAAAGTAAAAAAATATCCGATGTTTCGCATAGAAAAATTCCTCCTCGTGCACTTAGAAATATACAGTTGTGTTTGACCTATAGGTGTAATCTATCTTGCCGCCATTGTTATCAGAGTAATCATAATGCTGTCGGTTATATGCCGTTAGGATTAGTAAAAAAAGCATTAGGAGAAATTTCAAGGATGCATAGTATTGAATCAGTGGTTTTATCAGGAGGCGAGCCTTTTTTACATAAAGATATTTTTGCAATATTTGAATCCGTCTCTTCTCTTTTAGACTTGGGCAAAAGGGTTAGGGTATGTACTAACGGAACTATTTTTAGACCGAGCGAGATTAGGAGAATAGACAATAGAATGGAGTTTTTCGTTAGTCTTGATGGAAGCACAGAGAAACAAAACCGTATAATTAGAGGCCCTGGTAAATTTCGAGCTACTTTGCGAATAATAGAATCCCTCGTAAATAATGGCAACGTAGTAATAATTAATTTTGTTGTAAACCGCTATACCTGGAAAGATATGCTAAAAATATGTAGTTTAGGTAAAAAATTAGGGATATCCAGAATAAATTTTCTACCAACGATTTTTATAAATAAGTCCGAAGCCTATGTGCGAAGACTGATTATACCTCGGGAGAAACGGGTTGCTTTTTTAAAAGAAAAAGAAAAGATAAAGCATCAATTTGACAGGAATTTTTTTTTGGGGAGATTCCTAGAGCTGAATTTTCTTTCGGGTACTTCTAAAAGAAAATTCCCGATTATTTTGCTACCTTGCCCTGCAGGGACTCAAAAGTGTTATGTCGAACCAAGTGGGGATGTGGTCCCTTGTTATTATCTAGGAGGACATGTGGGGGGGAATTTTAAAAGTTTTTCCATGAAACAAATTTGGAATTTCCCTGCTGTGCAATTTGAACGCGCACGTTTTCCTTATATTGTTGACGAAGAAGATATGCCTGGATGTACGGATTGTGAATATGTTTTTCAATGTTTCGAGGAAAATTTCGATAATGTATTATTTTCAAATTTACGCGGGGAAGTAATAAAAGAAATTATCTGTTATAAACTGTAATAGGATTTTTTTCAACCTATTGCCATCAAAATTCCACAAAAATGAAGACACCAAAGTTGGCTTTTGTTGAACGATCAGAAAGTGATTTTATCAGCGCGAAAATTGCTAACGAAAACTTTATAAATTTTTTATCCAAATACATGGAGGTAGACAGAATTTCTGTAGCAGAAAAAAAAGATTTAAAAGAGACCTTTGAAAACATCGAAAATGATAAATTCGACTATGTATATATCGATAGTTTTAATTTTCTTTTAGAGACGTTTCTTTTAAGGGATAGATATCAACTAAATATATCTATAATTGCCCGCCTCGATTCAATTATTCACCAAGAACAAAATAACTTTGCCTATCTAATACCATTGATAAGGGAAGGTGATATGCTTTTTACCCCATCACGATATTCTCAAAATTCTTACTACAGAATATCAGATAAGGTAAAAATCCATTGCATTCCACACGCCATAGATATAAATTTAATCCAAAAAAATATGAACCCAAATATTAAAAACGATAAAATTATCATAACTTATTTGGGAAGGTTGGCAGACCAAAAAGGTGTTAGCATATTAATAGAATCTATGCCTCGAATTTTTTCTGAAGTAAGAAATGTACAATTGAATGTAATAGGTCCATTAAGTGGGGATAGAATAACTAATTATCCGCAAACAGAATATGTTAAAAAAATAAAGGAGCGCGTAAAAGAACTAAATTTAGCTGAAATTATCCACTTTAAGGGAGTCCAATTTGGTGCGGATAAATATAAACTTTTATCTCAGTCAGTAATCTTGGTTAACCCGACTATTGCTGCGGAAGAGACTTTTGGTATAGTAAATATAGAGGCTTTGTCGTGTGGAGTACCAGTGGTAGCAACCAATTGGGCAGGTATAAATGAAATAATTAATGATAAAATAAATGGAGTCCTGGTAGATATCGAGTGTAAGAAGTTTAAGAGAGGTAATTTCACAGGTAAGAGTTATAAAGTGAACCAGAGACAACTGGTGAATTCAATAGTAAGTATTTTGCAAAGCAAGACACTCCAGCTAAAATTAAAGCAAAATGCCTTGATAAGTGCAAAAGATTATGATTATCGAAAAATAATGCCTTGTCTTGTCGATTTATTAAATAAGACAAATAGAGGGCGGTTACAAAAGAGGGCGTGGGGATCAATAAAAACTAAAAAAGCAACAGATTTTGACTATCTTTATAATAGGGATTTCCTTTTTTTTCTTTATTACTTTAAATATAATTTATATACATATTCTGAGTTGTATCAAAAATTTTTCGGCAGTGACGTTTTATCTTTCAATGAACCGAAAGCAGGGAGAAATTTTAACATTAAAGAATCTGATAAGGATAGGAATAGGAACATTCTCAGGGTTTACTCAGATTATTTAATGTTAAGAGATTAAAAAGGTACGATTTAAATTACTTTACAAGATAAGTGGCGTGTTGTATAATTTCATTGGCTGGGAGGCATATGATGAAATGGAAAGATGAAAGACCTATCAGGAAAAATAATACTGTCCTAAGGGAAATAGAAGGCGAGAGTCTGTTGGTTCCGATCGCCCAGTTTGATGACCCATTTTTGATTTTGTACACCCTTAATGACGCAGGCAGATTCATTTGGGATATTATCGGTACTTCTTGTTCGGCAGGAGAGATTGTCAAAAAGTTGATGGAACAATATGAAGTCGATGAAAAATGCGCCCAAAAAGACGTAGAAATGTTTCTTTCCCTCTTGCATGATAAAGATTTGATTTCTTTCAATAAGGTAGAAAATGACCGAAACATGTAATCGTTATTATAGTACGCGTTATTTTTTAAGCACTCGTGATAGAAATAAACAATCAGCTACTCATAAGGTAGGCATAAAAGCTATTTTGTTTTCTTTGTTTATCAATCTTACCCATTGCTGCAATTTAGACTGTTCAATATGTTTAGTGAAGAGTGATTTGTCTTCAAGAAAAAAACAAGAACTAGATACACGCACTATAAAACAAATTTTAGATGAAGCAGCTTCTTTAGGAGCGTTAAATGTTGGTTTTTCTGGAGGAGAACCTTTATTACGCGAGGACTTCGAAGATGTTTATGTTTATGCAATTAAAAAAGGATTTTTAGTATCAATATATTCTAATATCACTTTATTAACTAGTTCTACACTTGATCTTTTTCAAAGATATCCCCCTGACAGGATTCAGGTTTCCGTTTATGGTTTATCTAGAGAGATATATGAGAAAGTTACAAGGGTTCCAGGATCTTTCGACTCTTTTATGAATAACCTTGCTGGGTTGAGAGAGAGAAGAATTAGGCTTAGCTTGCAATTTACCCTTTGTTCCAGTAATGAAAAAGAATGTGAACATTTCATCCATTCTTTCCCAAAGAAAGATTACGAGCTTAAAAATGCTACAATTTATTTATATAAACATATGAGATCCGATGCTAGGAGAAATGCTTTAATTGAACAGGTGATGTTGCCGCCAGCTAAGATGGCTTATTATGTGTTTAAATATCAGTTTAGTAGCCGGATGGGCTTCTTGTTTTCTCCTTCTGATAGGAGAAAGATAAGGGGTCAAAATAAACTTTTTTGGAGATGTTTAAAAGATATAGAAACACTTAGTATTAGTCCTTCAGGTGAATGTTGCTTTTGTTACGAGATGCCTGTACCCGAAAATAGACGTCAGTATAAACCAGGTAAGTTGAAGGAAATTGTACGGGTGCTTTTAGAAGAGAAAAAAAATGCAATCATGCCGGATATAGAATGTCGAGATTGTCCTAATCTTTTATATTGCGAGTGGTGTCCACTTTATGCTTACGTATTTATGGGAAAGTTAGCACCTATTCCTTATTTCTGCGAAGTTATGAAAGAATTAAATTTACTGGGTGTGCCTATGCTTACAGAGGAGGTAATTTATGCCGGAAAAGAAAAGGAACAAAAAGAAAAAGTATGAAGCACCTTGCTTAGAAGAAGTATCTATTCAGGAAGGTGGAGGAATAGCTACTGGTTGTTCTAACTGGAGAGGTGTACATGAACTCTGCAGTTGTGGTTGCGAAAATGGGGGTAGCGCGGTCAACTAATGAGATTGCAAATGATAATTTGTAATAAGATTTTAGAAGATAGGCACCAGTTTCTTAAACTTAAGCCATGATAAACCAAATAATAAAAGAGCTTGAAATAGAAAGGATAAAAAGTCTTTTAGACGATAGGAAATACTTCTGGTTAAGTGTTCGTGGTAAGTCTATGGAGCCAGTTTTAAGAGCTGATTATAAAGTAAAAATTAGAAAAGTAGATGTAAATAAAATTAAAGTCGGAGATATTATAGTTTTTGGCAGGGGACAAATTGTCTGCCACAGAGTTATTAGGAGGTTGAAGTTTTTTAACGAAACTTACTTTATCCATAAAGGAGATAATGTCGTTATTGGGGACATAGTTACTGGTAGCGATTTAATCGGTAAAGTAGAAACAATAATAGACGACAAAAAACAGGAAATCAATAAAGAAGCCTGGCAATATCGCGCCCCTAATATGAAAAGGTTTGCGGAATTGCACTATATTTATTTAATCTGTGTCCTAGTAAAAAAAAGAATTTTAAAAGAGAGAAGGAATAAGTTTACAGAATTATTAAAGAGAATTTTTTGGAAAATAATAGTAACCCCGCTAAATGCCGTCTAATTGCTATTGAAGGCATGCTAAATTTAATTGAAAATTCAGCGTACTAATATAAGAAATTTTCATTATGCCTGTCAAGGTCATGTATAAAGTTAGAAAATATAGAAATTTTCTCCATGGCCTATGTCATAGATATATCTAGGCTAACCAAAGAATTTATACCTGCTAAAATTCCCCATCACTTTATAGTACATCTTTTTAAAAAACAAAGACCTGTTTTGGCGATCAATAAAGTTAGCCTTCAAATTAAAAAAGGTGATACATTTGCACTGGTAGGGCCAAATGGTGCTGGGAAAACTACTCTGATCAAGATCTTGTCCGGTCTTATCTTGCCTACAAAAGGAAGAGCCAAAGTTGCTGGTTATGACATTTTAGACGAAAAGATGATTAAAGTGTCAGTGGGCCTAGTGAGTGGCGATGAGCGAAGTTTTTATTGGAGGTTAACTCTGTGGCAGACCCTTTCTTTTTTTCTGCACTTTATAACCTTTCTGCTACACAGTCTAAAAGTAGAATAGAGAAATTAAGCGGTTTATTAGAGATTACTTCACAGTTAGATAAGAGATTTCAGGAATGTTCTACCGGTGTAAAAGAGAGGGTAGTTATTGCTCGTGGCCTTTTGAATAATCCCAAAGTTTTATTTATGGACGAACCTACGAAAAGTTTGGATTTTGAAACAGGTAGAAATTTAAGAAGCTTTACAAGAAATAGATTAGTGAATAAAGAGGAATGGTGTTATTTGTCTTTAAATGATGATGCGAAGAAAGCTAACGCTAAAAGCTATCAGTATTTCATGTTTAATTCCGTAGGGTTAAGAGTCAGAGGGGAGGAGTATGTTTTGCCGGAGGAACCTCAGGTTGTACAAGATAATATCATTGGAATAGAAAACCGTGCAGGGGATACCTGGAAATTGAAACGATGGAATAAATATTCTGAATTGATAAGTTTATTAAAGATATAAATGATTGTAAGATTATTGTAACCGGAGATACTTTGGCGATGCATCTTGGTTTGGGATTGAAAAAGAAAACAGTGGTAATGTTCGGACCTACTTCAAGTTCTGAGATATACTCTTATGGCAGAATGATAAAAGCAGTTTCTCCTATTACGTGCCAATGTTGTTATAAAAGGGAATGTTTAAAGAATCCAAGTTGCATGGATTTGATTCCAGTCAAAAAGGTCTTTGATGTAATATTAGATTAAAGCCAGCAATATCCAGAAAAAAAGACCTACCTGAGGAATGAAATATGTGTTGTCTATTAGATTGTGCGAGAAGAAAGCTAACCCGCCTAACAGTATAATGCTATTTTTCGGGTCTTCCTTGAATTTCCTTAAAAATAGGATGATTAAATATACTACGCTTAGAAGTCCTAATATACCTGTTTCAACGCCTTGATGTAGGAGTATGTTGTGTGCATAGCGTGTATTTGTGGTTACGCCAACCTTATACTTTAGGAATACTTCTTTGAAGTTTCCTGCGCCTACGCCGGTTATAGGATGGGCTTTTATAATAGCCATTGAAGTGCGCCAGTAATTTAGGCGCTGGGTTATGGAATTTTGTGGGTTTTCAAGGTTCGTCAGGCGTTCCCATCGGTTTATTAGAATGAAAGTAATGACAATAGCTATAAGGATAAAGGTTGTTATAGGGATTATCTTTTGTTTTTTGAGGGATTTGTATGAAAGGATGACTAATATGGTTAACGCGAAGGTAAGGCTTAACCATGCCCCCATTGATTTTGTGAAGATAAGGGCAATAGCTATTAAAAGTGATGCTGCGTACCAAAATAAGGGACGGAGCCCATTTTTTAAAAAATGGGCTCCGTCCCTTATTAAATGCAATGAAAAGAAAAACATTATTATCAAATATCCCCCAAAAACAGTAGGGGAGGGGAATGTTCCTATTGTGCGCTTTGCGATTAATATATCTTTTGCATAGGAAGATTTTAAGAGGAAGTCGCTATTTATCTTTCTGAGATAGTCTAAAGTGCGCTGGTATCCCCAGAAATATTGATATATTGAGTATATGCTTATTATTACACTAGCTATGACAATGGTTTTAATCAGTAAATTTTTCTGCTTTTCGTTAAGTTGACTTACAGTAAAGAAAATAGCGAAAAAACTCACGAACTTAATAGTTTCTCTGATGGAATTCTGGAAATTGACCGAGAAGACAGTGGATATAGTATAGGCCAAGAAAATCAGTAAGATCGGAACATGGAAGGCATTTTTTGAAATCATTTTTTTATTAACGAGCAAGGTTAGAATTGCAAGAAATATAATAACATTCTGATAGTAAGTTTCTACCGTTGGATAAGCAAGGCCGGAGAAAAAAGGCCTAATAAAGACAAAGAATACTAAAGGGATAAATATGAAATATGATAAAGGTTTAGATTTTGAGGAAGTCATGATATAATTTATTTTATGATATCAGTAATTATTGTAAATTACAATAAGAAAGATTTATTGAAGAGATGTCTGGATTCTGTTAGGGGACAGGGTTTTAAGGACATAGAGATTATTGTGGTGGATAATGCGTCTCCGGACGATAGCGTTGAAATGGTTAGGATGTATTATCCTGAAGCTAAATTGATATGGAATACAAGAAATTTGCTTTTTTGTAAGGCATATAATCAGGGGATAGATGCCTCGAAAGGGAATTTTATAGTATGTTTAAATAATGATGTTGTCTTGGATAAAGATTATTTAAAAGAGGCCTTGTTTGCAATAGGTCTGGATAATAGAATTGGCATGGTCAGCGGCAAGATTTTAAGGGTGGACAAAAAGACAATAGATTCTGCGGGTCTTTTCCTGGGTAAGAATAGGAAACCTATCGAAAGAGGTTATGGAAAACAGGATGAAGCGCAATATGAAAAACCAGGTTATGTCTTTGGAGTGAGCGGTGCCTGCGCTTTTTTTAGAAGGAGCATACTCATGGATATAAAAGATGAGAATGGATATTTTGACGAGAGATTTGGTATGTATTATGAGGATCTGGATTTATGTTGGAGGGCACAGAAAAAAGGATGGAAGGCTTATTATTATCCGAAGGCTGTAGCATATCATGTTAGATCTGCAACAGCAGTTGGCCGGATAGGGATAAAGAAAATAAACTTGCCTTACCTGACAGATAGTTTAAAGAGGATGTATATTAAGAATAGATACTTATGCATGAAGAAAAATGATTCTCTGAGAGGAATTTTGTTGAACTTGCCGTTTATTATATGCTATGAGATGAAAATATGGTTATACATGTTTTTTAATTTAGCTCTCAAGAGCTCTCAAGAGATTTTTCTTGACCGTGATAAAAAAACATAGTATAATCCTCTTCGATAGGGGGAGAAATGGCAGTAGTAAAAGAGAAGAAAAAAGAGCTCATAAAGGGGTTTGCTGAACACGAAAAAGATACTGGTTCTTGCAGTGTGCAGGTAGCTTTACTAACCGAACGGATTAATAATCTTACGGAACATTTTAAGTCACATAAAAAAGATTTTAATTCCAGGGTAGGTCTTTTACGTTTGGTCAGTCAAAGAAAGAGGCTCCTGGATTATCTAAAAAAAGAGAATACTGAAAGATATCGCGAGCTTATAGGAAAATTAAAACTGAAGAAATAGATGGAAAGCGGATTTATCGGCCCTGGGATAATATGTATTTTATAAATAAGAGACAGGGGACATGATTCCGCTTTTTTTATAACACAGCAATGTAGCTGCAGCATCTTATGCTGCATAGAAGGCATGGCAAGGCCATGCAACTACAGAGTGATAGGAGAAATTATGGATCATATTAAAGTCGAGACAAAGATTGGCAGAGAAAATTTGATTATCGAAGTCGGAAAAATGGCAAAGCAGGCAAATGGGTCAGTCTGCGTGCAATATGGCGGCACAGTGGTTTTGGTTGCAGCCGTGTGTTCTAAGGAATTGCGCGAAGGTATAGATTTTTTTCCTCTTACAGTAGAATATCAGGAAAAGACTTATGCAGCAGGTAAGATCCCCGGCGGATACTTTAAACGGGAAGGCAGGCCTTCGGAGAAGGAGATATTGACTGCCAGACTGATAGACCGGCCTATAAGACCGCTATTTCCAAAGGGATTTATGAACGAGGTCCAGATCTTCAGCATAGTATTTTCAAGTGACGGAGAGAATGATTCTGATATCCCTGCCATAATAGGTGCTTCAGCTGCATTGACTATTTCAGATATACCTTTTTCAGGGCCTATCGGTGCAGTGAAGGTCGGTTTAGTAGATGATAAGTTTATCGCAAATCCGACTTTTAAAGAGCTTGAAAATAGTGCCTTGGAGCTGGTTGTGGTTGGTTTTAAGGATAAGATCATTATGCTGGAGGCAGGCGCTAACGAGGTTTCCGAAGATAAAATGCTTGAGGCTATAGAGTTTGCACAAAAGCATATAAGCGAGACTATTGCTTTACAGGAAGATCTGCAGAAGAAGGTCGGCAAGGAGAAATTTGAACCAGAGTTGAAAGTGACGCAGGAAGGATTGTATGGAAAGGTCAGGGACTTGTCTGTCCCTGAATTGCAGAAAATAAATTCGCTTCCAATAGAAGAGCAAAGAAAAGAGGCCTTGGATATTTTAAGTAAATCTATAGTAGAGAAATTAAAGGCTGAAGACGGAGCCTTGAACGATACCGATATAAAGAATGCCTTGGGCAAGGTTGAAAAAGAGGAGATCAGAAAGTTTATTCTTGGGAAAAGGACAAGGGTTGACGGAAGAAAGGATACGGATATAAGGACTATAAGTTGTGAAGTCGGGATATTACCGAGGACTCATGGGTCCGGTCTTTTTACCAGGGGCCAGACACAGAGTTTATCCACCACTACACTTGGAACTAGTCAGGATGAACAGCGGTTGGATGACCTTGAAGGAGAGAGGTTTAAGAGCTTTATGTTGCATTATAATTTTCCGCCTTTCAGCGTAGGTGAGGTTAGGCCCGCCAGAGGGCCTGGCAGAAGGGAAATCGGCCACGGCGCTTTAGCAGAAAGGGCACTTAAGGCAGTAATGCCTTCCAATGAGGAATTTCCTTATACAGTGAGAGTGGTTTCGGATATCTTGGAATCAAATGGCTCTAGCAGTATGGCAACTGTATGTGCGGCAACCCTTTCCCTTATGGATGCAGGTGTTCCCATAAAGAAACCTGTTGTAGGGATAGCAATGGGTTTGATAAAAGAGGATAAGGATACGATGATCTTGACTGATATTGCGGGTATTGAGGACCATTTTGGCGATATGGATTTTAAAATTACGAGCACGGATTCCGGAATTACTGCTCTTCAGATGGATCTGAAGATCGACGGTATAGATATTGCATTAATAAAAAAGATAGTAAAGCAGGCGAGCCCTGCCAGGGATTTTATCCTAAATAAAATCTCAGAAGTGATAGGTAAACCCAGGGAAGAGGTTTCGGAATACGCGCCTAAGATAATTTCAATCACCATTAATAAGGAAAAGATCAGAGATCTGATAGGTCCCGGAGGAAAAGTAATAAAGAGGATAATTAAGGATACGGGCGCAACTGTCGAGGTGGAAGATGACGGTAAGGTCTCTGTATCATCAGATAGCCAGGAGTCTATCACGAAGGCCATAGAAATCATAAAGGGCATAACAGGCGAGGCAGAGATAGGTACGGTTTACGAAGGCACGGTTACCCGTGTGATGAATTTTGGTGCGTTTTGTGAAATATTCCCCGGTAAAGAAGGCCTGGTTCATGTGTCTGAAATAGCAGATAAGTTCGTGAAGAATGTAGAGGATGTTATCAAGGTGGGCGATAAGGTCAAAGTGAAGCTTATTAAAATAGATGAGATGGGCAGGTATAATCTCAGCATAAAACAGGCCCAGGTCCAAGAATAACGTAGTTGCAGCACCTTGTGCTGCCAATGTAGCACCATGAGATGGTGCAGCTACATTTATATGACATTGTTTGAAGCGATAATTTCAGGCATTGTGCAAGGCCTGACAGAGTTTCTTCCTATCTCGAGCTCCGGCCATCTTGTTATTCTCCACAGAATAATTGGACTCCAGGAGCCTCAAATAGCCTTTGATATTTTTTTGCATGTAGGTACTCTCATAGCAATATTTATAGTATTCTGGAGAGATATCCTGGATGTTTTTGGTTCTAAAAAGAAGACAGGCATTTTAATTTTATTAGGGACTGCTCCAACAGCGATTTTTATAGCGCTCTTCGGAGAAAAAGTTGCGGCTTCATTTACAAATGTTAGATTTGTTGGAGCCATGCTGATTGTAACCGGACTCTGGTTGATCTTGGGGAATTTCTTCAGGTATGGTACGACGCAATTCTCAGGATTTAAGGCTATTTTTATCGGATTAGCGCAGGGCATCGCTGCCTTCCCGGGAATATCAAGAAGCGGTGCGACTATTTCCACTGCACTATTTCTGGGAATCGATCCTAAAAGCGCTGCCAGGTTTTCTTTTTTATTAGCTATCCCGGCGATTATAGGGGCCTTTTTATTGAAGATAAAGGACTTCTCTCTTAACGGAAGCAATATGAATAACTACATCCTTGGCCTAGTCGTATCTTGTATCGTCGGTATTTTGTCATTAAAATTGTTATTAAGGGTTCTTTATAGGAATAAATTTCATTTGTTTGGGATTTATTGTATAGTGGCCGGGCTGCTGGTGCTCGGATTTTTAAAATGAAAAAAAACAAAAAAAACCTTATAGTTTCTTTTGGATTATTCGGTCTGGCATTGTTGTTGCTGGCGGCGTTGATTTCTTATTCTCCTTACGATATCCGTTTTGAGACATCTAAGCCTAATCTCTCTACAAGAAATTATATCGGCATAGTCGGTGCCTACACCGCGTGGATTATATTCAAGATCGTAGGATATGCGGGGTTTCTTATACCGCTCTTGTGCGTGGTCTGGGGCATGGGTATGCTCACTGAAAAATTGACACAGCGGCCGGTATTTAGATTCCTGGGGATAATCTTATTGTTTTCTTCAGCTGCTACGCTTTTTAGTTTGACCGGTATAGATGACCCTGTGTTTATGGTCGAAAGGGGAGGCATCCTCGGTTTTTATATAGCGAATATCCTTCTTGAATACTTTGGGATCATGGGAGGGTATATAATAACTACTACTTTGAGTATTTTAGCGCTTTTAGCCTGCACTGAATTTCTGATCTTAACCTTTGCCTCATTTTTGGTTTTACGCACATGGAATCTGTATAAAGGCTTGAAAATAAAACGGGCCCAGAAAAAAATATTTAAACCTAAAGAGCGTATCGAACCAAGGCCGAGATTAAAGCCAGCAGTGAAGATGCCTTCCTACGCCAAGACTTCGGATGACAGGTTGGATGGCAGGCAGAAGACACCTCTTGAACCCCGAGCCTGTCAAGAGGGCATTTTAGATAGGGAAGAAGATGACCAAAGGGGGTCCCGAGCGGAGTCGAGGGAAAGGCCAAGAATAATTTTACCTAAAGTTAAACCAGCGCCAAAGCCGGTCCCTAAAAAACCAGTAAAGATCGAACCGCGCATAGTAGGTGACTATAAACTGCCTACCCTGGACTTGTTGGACTTAGCCCCGCCTGAATCAGAAAGGACGTTGGATGATGGTTTAGAGGACAGTGCCGGGATCCTGGAAGATACGTTACGTGATTTTGGCATAGAGTCAAAGGTGGTGGATATAAGTAAAGGCCCTGTGATTACCAGATACGAATTGCAACTTGCCCCAGGGGTGAAGGTAAATAGGATCACGGCTTTGAGTGATGATATAGCCCTTACTATGAAGGCCCCGACTGTTAGGATCGTTGCCCCTATACCGGGAAAATCAGCAGTGGGTATAGAGGTCCCTAATCAGAAAACAGCACTGGTATATATAAGGGAAATACTTGAATCCAAGGAATATCAGAAAATGGCATCTAGTTCAAAACTTGCCATAGCACTTGGAAAAGATATCTCGGGTAAGAGTGTTGTAGCGGATATCGGTGATATGCCGCATCTTTTTATTGCAGGTACTACTGGTTCAGGGAAAACAGTATGTGTTAATTCTTTGATAATGAGCATGATTTATAACGCTACCCCGGATGAGTTGAAATTTTTAATGATTGATCCCAAAATGGTGGAATTGGCTATCTATAATGGCCTACCCCATCTTTTATGTCCAGTGGTTACTGATGCGAAAAAGGCTAAGGCAGCCCTTGGTTGGGTGGTAAGTGAGATGGAAGCAAGATATAAATTGCTGGCAAATCTTACTGTCAGGAACATCGATGCGTTTAATGTAAAGTCAGAAGATAAACTCCCTTATATAGTGGTAATTATAGATGAGCTTGCAGACCTTATGATGACAGTCCAGGAAGATGTGGAAAATGCGATTACCAGGCTTGCCCAGCTTTCAAGGGCAGTGGGCATACATATGATACTTGCAACGCAAAGGCCGTCGGTTGATGTGGTAACAGGCGTAATAAAGGCAAACTTCCCGGCAAGGGTCTCTTTTAAGGTGGCGTCAAAAGTGGATTCAAGGACTGTTTTGGATATGAACGGTGCTGATAAATTACTGGGAAAAGGGGATATGTTGTTTTTAAAGCCTGGTAACGAGAAGCCGATAAGGGCCCAGGGTACACTTCTTACTGATGCGGAGATAGAAAAGGTCGTTACTATGGTAAAGGAACAGAGGGAGCCTGTTTATAGTGACGAGATACTCGAGGAACAGGCAAAGGGTGTATCCGGTACATCAGGATTTTCGAAGGATGAATTTTTTGATGAGGCAGTAAAGATGGTGCTCCAAACAGGCCAGGCATCTGTATCAATGCTCCAGCGCAGGCTTAGGCTGGGTTATACGAGGGCTGCAAGATTGATAGACACTATGGAAGAACAGGGGATAATAGGCCCTTTTAGAGGAAGCAAGCCGAGAGAGATTTTGGTAAAAGAATATAAAAGTGAAGTAGAACCCTCTGAAGAAGATACATTATAGTTAGTTTAGCCCGTTGCATAGAATTAACGGAGTCAACGGATTATGTCCGATTCACTAGGAAAAACACTCAAAAGGATTAGAGAAGCTAAAAAGCTTTCCATAGAAGAGGCTTCAGAAAAAACCCGCATATCTAAAAAAATCCTGCAGACCATAGAAGAAGATAGATTAAACGAGCTCCCTTCAGAGTTTTATGCCAGGGGTTTTATAAAGACATACTCCAGGTTCCTTAATGCGTCCGAAGAAAAGAAAATAAAAGAATATTTATCAGGTATCCAGCAAAAAGAAAAGCCTATCCTTATATTGGAAGGCGAGAAAGTCCCGGGGGACTGGTTTTTGAAGCATAAAAAGTATATCGGCATAGCAGTTATTGCGATTTTCAGTATGTGGACGATTTTATTCAGTGTTGTGCAGGTAACGAAATTTGTAAAAAATACTTCTGCAAAGTTCAAGATACAGATGGCTAAGAGACGGGAGGCAAAAGAGGAGCAAAAAAAGAAGATAGAGCAAAAAAAGAAGGCAGATGAAGAGAAAAAGAAGAAAGAAGCTGCAGAGAAAAAGAAGGCAGCTGCAAAGATTGCCCGCCCTGAGCAAAGTCGAAAGGATTTACCTGCACCTTCGTCTGCAGCTACTGCTACGGTCGCATCTAGTAAAGTAAGTTCAGAAACGACAACGCCCGTAAAAAAAGAAAATATCGAGCTTGAGATCATAGCGCATTATAACTCCTGGGTCGAGATCATTAGCGACGGAGAGCTTGTATTTAGAGGCATATTGAAAAAAGGGACTGAGGATATTTGGAAGGCAAAAAAAGAGATGAAGTTGGAAGTCGGCAACGCAGGCGGCGTAGAGCTGACGCTCAATGAGAAAAAACTCGGTACCCCCGGCAAAAAGGGAGAGAAGAAGGAAGTCATTATTACGGAAGACGGGTATAAAATAAGTGCGCTGTAGCGCCAGACGTACAGTGAGTGTCACTAGTACAAAAGGGGACGAATGTCCCCATTTTTTATGAAGAAGACATTTAGTATAATAAGCCTGGGTTGTCCGCGGAATCTTGTGGATTCAGAGTGCATTATCTCTGAATTTAAAAAGAAAAGATATGCATATAAGGAAAAAATTGACAATATAGACATACTGATCATCAATACATGCGCCTTTATTGAAGACGCCAAAAAAGAATCCATAGACACTATTCTAAAAGCCATAGATGCGAAAGAAAATGACACAATAAAAAGAATCATAGTGACAGGGTGTCTTTCCCAGAGGTATAAGAAGGAATTACAAAGTGAATTTAAAGGCGTAGATGAGTTTAGAGGTGTCGTGGATTTCAAGGCCACCTTTAAAAGGGATCTTACGGATTCTTTGACACCGAGCCATTCCGCGTATATTAAGATATCAGAGGGATGCAGGAATAGATGCAGCTATTGTATAATACCTTACATTAAAGGGCCTTATAGGAGCAGGCCTATGGACTCAATAGTAAAAGAATCCGAAGACTTATTTAAGAAAGGTGTCAGAGAGATTGTCTTAGTGGGACAGGACACGTCTCTTTATGGCGTAGATTTATACAAGAAAAAAATCCTGGGTGTGTTATTGAAAAAATTAGACAAGATCTCAGGAGAGAATTGGGTCAGAGTCCTTTACTCTCATCCTGCGAATTTAGATAGAAGCATAATAGAGATAATCAGGGACAGTAAGAATATCTGCAGATATATTGATTTACCCATTGAACACATAAGCGACAGGATATTGCGACAGATGGGACGGAAGACTAAAAAGAAAGATATAATTTCATTGATCGGATATATCCGTAGTAGCGTGCCTGATATAGCATTGCGAACATCTATAATCGTCGGCTTTCCCGGCGAGACAGAAAGGGATTTCCAGGAGCTTTTGTCATTTATTAAGGCGATTAAATTTGAAAGATTGGGACTCTTCAGGTATTCTAGAGAGGAAGGTACCCCTGCAGCTAAGTTTAAAAACCAGTTGTCAGAGAAAGAAAAAGACCGGCGTTTTAATGAAGCGATGTCGCTCCAGCAGGCAATATCCAGCGAGATAAACGAGAATTTCAAGGATAAAGTATTAAAGGTCTTGATCGAAAATAGGGAAGAGGATTATTATATAGCTAGGACCCAATACGACGCGCCGGAGGTGGACGGGGTGGTGTATGTAAAAGGTGAAAATTTAAGGATAGGCGATTTTTACAATGTCCGTATAACCGATACCTACGAGTATGATTTAGTAGGAGAATATGAACCTTGCAAATAAACTAACGATTTCCAGGATGATCCTGGCAGTCATATTTATACTTTCTTTATTTATCAGAGGTGTGGGTGCAAAATTTTTTGCCCTAGCCGTATTCTTGACTGCTTGCGTTACGGATTATTACGACGGGTTAATAGCAAGGAAGAAGGAGATTATTACAGAATTCGGCAAACTCATGGACCCGATCGCTGATAAGATCTTGATTTTAGGCGCCTTTCTGGCATTTGTTGAGATGAAAATAATACCTTCATGGATGGTGATGGTGATTATTGCCAGAGAACTTGTTATTACAGGGATAAGGATAATTGCTCTATCAAGAAAAAAAGTCCTCTCAGCCTCAATGGCAGGGAAGCATAAAACAGTTTCGCAGATGGTGGCAGTGTTGTCTGTACTGATCTTTTTGATAATCAGGGATTCGGGGTTTACTTTCCAATATATAGAGTATTATAGTTCAGGCGTCTATATGCTTATGTTAATTACTGTTTTGATGACATTGACATCCGGCGTTTCCTTTATGCTAAAAAATAAATATATTTTCATGGGTGAAGAATGAAGATAATCGATAATTTATGTAAAATAATCGCAAGTGTTTTCTATATAGGATATTTTCCCGTGGCCCCGGGCAGCATGGGGAGCTTTGCGGCGCTGTTTTTATACTATTTTATAAAAGAGAGTCCGCTGCTTATGGGGGTTGCTATTATAGTAGCTCTTATACTCGGCCTTATAACTGCAGGCAGGGCAGATAGCCTTTTTGGAGGAAAAGATTCAGGTGAGATTATAATAGATGAATTCATGGGCATGCTGGTGAGCTTGATCTTTTTACCTGCGACCATGGGTTATATAGTATCAGCATTCTTACTCTTCAGATTTTTCGATATAATAAAGCCTAAACCCATATCTGGTCTTGAAGAATTAGGCGGAGGCCTGGGGATAATGGCAGACGACCTGATGGCTGGGATATATACGAATTTGATATTACAGGTTGTGTATAGATTGTTGTAGTTGCAGCTACATTGGTTTGGTTAGATACGATTCTGCCAAAGGTGTATAGATAGCGCCTTTTGGCGTGAGCGTGCTTTGGAAGAGGATGAGCTTATCAATCTTGATCTCATCCTGAAACTGAAGCCCTGTTTCAGAGATGATTTTTGTAAGTCCTGATATATTTTTTAAAGATTTGACCCTTCCGAGCGTGAGATGGGTCTTGAACTCACGCTTTTCTTTTGCGAAGTTCAATCTTTCCAAAGCTGTCTCTACTGAATTAGCTAAAAGTATTACATTTTCTTTACCTTTATCAATCCCTATCCAGATAACCCTTGGTCGCTGCAGGTTAGGGAATGCTCCTATCTTTGAAAGTTTGATATTAAACTGAGTAAAATTTTCTGATATATTCTTAAGCGCTTCGGAGATATTTGGCACTAGACTCCCATCTATATTCCCAAGGAATTTCAGAGTCAGATGCATCTGGTTTTCAGTTACCCATTTGATCTGGGTGTTGGATTTTTTGAATTGGGTTATGAGATCGGAGAGTTTTTGTTTATTGGGCTCGTCTATTTCTATAGCTACAAAAGCACGGATTGTGTCCATAGTTAGTGTAATCGCATCATATCGAGCGCTGCCTGCGTGGCCTTACGCTTTATTATCTCACGCTGTCCCAGAAAGTAGAATTCTTTACATACGCATTTATTTTTCTTGGAGAGAGCTATATACACCTGTCCCACAGGCTTTTTCTTAGTGCCGCCTCCTGGCCCGGCAATGCCGCTTATGCCAATGCCTATGTCGGACCCTCCTAATAATCTTACATTTTTTGCCATTAAGCTGGCGACATTTTTTGAAACTGCGCCGTATTGTGTTATTGTTTTAGGAGGGATGTTGAGAATCTTGGTTTTTGCCTCGTTACTATAAGCTACAATCCCCATTTTAAAATATTCAGAACTTCCTGGTATATTTGTAATTCTATTTGCAAGAAGCCCGCCTGTACAGGATTCAGCGATAGACAAGGATTTTTTACTTTTCAAAAGACTTTTTCCGACGACTTCTTCCAGGGTCTCATTGTCATATCCGAAGATATGATTTTTCAGCCGCGCCTCGATCTTTTTTTCTATTTTACTTATAGTAAAATCCACGTTTTTTTTATCTTGGTCAGTCACGGTTATCTTTACAGATATTTCTCCTGGATGAGGATATATGCCCATTTGGACATTGCCCTCGATTTTTAATATATCCTCGATTTTTTCATTTACCTCTGATTCCGGGAGCCCGGTTATTTTTATTATTCTGGATTTAATTATTTTATCTGGCCGGAATCTATCTTTAAGGAAATTGCTCACGTCTTTTTCTATCATGGGTTGCATCTCAAAAGGTACGCCTGGCAGGGCTATTAATATTTTCTTGCGTGCAGGGATTATTAATCCCGGTGCAGTCCCGATGTCATTTAATATTACCTTAGCGCCTTCCGGGATATAGGCCTGGCGGAGATTATTGGCAGGCATTTTTAATTTCCGCTTTTTAAAGTGTGCCTTTATATGATTTTCAACGACTTTACTAAAGATTAATTTTCTGTAGAGTGCTTGTGATATGCATTCTAGCGTTAGATCATCTACAGTAGGGCCAAGCCCGCCGGTAAGTATAACGATATTGGAGTCGGTAAGAGATTCTTTTATAGAAGAGATTATGACTACAGGATCGTCAGGGATGGATATCTCTCTAATGGTCTTTATGCCGATACTAGAGAGTCTCCTTGCTATGTACTGGGCATTGGTATTATTAATATGGCCCAGCATGATCTCGTTTCCTATACAAATTATGTGAGCGGATATTTCCATGAATATTATTATATGCAATATCTATCCTATAAGCAATATTTTAAAAAATTTAAAAATATATGAAAGAAAATACATATGATTGGTGTCTGATATATAAGGAGGTGATGCCATAATTTGCTTTACTTTAAGGAGTTGGAGCTGTATAATTTTAATAATATTGTGCTGTAAAAAAAACCGGAGGTATATCATGGCAAAAAAAGAAGAGAAAAAGATAATAGCTGTAGTAGATAAAGATGGAAAGGAAAAGGCGTTAAATCTGGCAGTTACGCAGATAGAGAAACAGTTTGGCAAAGGTTCTATAATGCGGCTTGGTAAAGAGACAAAGTTCGAGGTTGACGCAATCCCAACCGGCGCATTGTCTTTGGACCTTGCTTTGGGTATAGGCGGTGTTCCTAGAGGTAGGGTTATAGAGATTTTCGGGCCTGAGGCAGGAGGGAAGACCACATTGACCTTGAGCATTATTTCAGAGGTACAGAAGCGTGGCGGAGTAGCTGCGTTTATAGATGCCGAACATGCATTGGATCCTAGCTATGCCAAGAAATTAAGGGTAAATCTGGATGACCTTTTGATCTCACAGCCGGACACAGGTGAACAGGCCCTTGATATTGCAGAGATGCTCGTAAGGAGCAATGCAGTTGATTTGATTGTTGTGGATTCAGTGGCTGCGCTTGTGCCAAGGGCAGAGATAGAGGGAGAAATGGGAGATAGGCATATCGGGCTTCAGGCTAGGCTCATGTCACAGGCATTGAGGAAGTTGACAGCTATCATCTCAAAGACGAATACATGTGTTGTTTTTATAAATCAGATAAGAGAAAAGATCGGCGTTATGTTTGGTAACCCCGAGACCACTACAGGCGGCAGGGCATTAAAATTTTATTCTTCAGTGAGGCTTGATTTAAGAAAGATAAGCAGCATAAAAACAGGGGATAGTATAATCGGCGCAAGGATAAGGGCAAAGGTTGTAAAGAATAAAGTTGCCCCTCCTTTTAGAAACGCAGAATTTGACATTATGCACGACGAAGGCATCTCAAAATCAGGGAGCATTTTGGATTTAGGCGTAAATATGGGGATTTTAGAAAAATCCGGTACATGGATGACATTCGGAAGTGAAAAGATCGGCCAGGGTAGAGAATCAGCCCGGGAATTCTTAAAGAGTAATGCCAAGGTTTGTAATGATATAGAAAAAAAGATCAGAGAAACTATAGCAGCCAAAAAATAATTAACGACTACGACATTCGGCAACACGTGCCCCGTGCTGCCGAAAGGGTTAAAAAAATGCAAAGAATAAAAATACCTCTTTTAACCATCACAATTCTCCTGTTGGCAACCCTTTCTTATGCAGAACCTCCAAAGGAAGCGCTTTGTCTGCAGGATGCTTTCTCTAAGGTCTCTGAAGAAGTAGGTCCTGCAGTAGTCAATATAAGCATAGTACAGACAGAGCGCTATCAGAGGGTATATTACCCGTTTTCCCAATTTGAGGATGAATTTTTCAAGGACTTCTTTGATGATTTTTTTGTGGACGGCCCTCAAAGGGAATATAAAAAAGTAGGGGTAGGTTCCGGTGTTATTATCGATAAACAGGGACACATCCTTACCAACGAACATGTTATCCAAAACGCTGATAAGATTACAGTCACTCTTTCTGACGGAAGGGAGTTCGAAGGCCTATTGACAGGGTCTGACGTATATTCAGACCTGGCTATTATAGAGATCGACCCTAAAGGCGAAGACCTGCCGTTTGCAAGGCTGGGTGATTCAGACGGGGTAAAGATAGGGCAATGGGCAATAGCCATTGGCAATCCTTTTGCGTTTGCAGTAAAAAATCCAGAACCGACACTTACAGTAGGTGTTGTAAGCGCCTTAAATAGAAGCCTCCCCAGGACAGATAAACGGGTCAGGGAATATTCTGATTTGATTCAGACAGACGCGTCCATTAATCCCGGCAATAGCGGAGGGCCTCTTTTAAATATCTATGGAGAAATCATAGGCATAAATGTCGCTATTTTTACATTGAGCGGAGGTTCAGAGGGAATAGGTTTTGCAATCCCGATAAATGCTGCTAAAAAGATAATGAAGGATTTGATTGAAGGCAGACAAGTCCTTCACGGCTGGCTTGGCGTCGTGATTCAGGATGTCGACGCTGATATCGCCGGATATTTTGGTTTCAGAGATAATCAAGGTGTCTTGGTTTCCATGGTTGTGGAAGGCAGCCCTGCCGAGTATGCTGGTTTAAGATCAAAGGATGTTATAATCTCTTTTGAAAATGAAAATATAAGGAACACCCAGGATCTAATAAGAAGGGTCCTGAAAAAAGAAGTTGGAGATAAAGCTACTCTTGGCGTCATCAGGGGAGGCAGGCAATATTCAGTGGATGTAGAGATAGGGGCAAGGCCTGGGGAACAACCACAGGAGGCATTTGAAAAGAAAGAGGATATAAAATCAGCTGAGGTTAAAGATATAAAATATTGGAGAGGGCTTGAAGCCTCTGATATCACATCTGAAATGGCTTTGCGATATAAGCTGGAGGTTGATAGCGGAGTAATAGTGATAAACGTAGAGCCGGCTAGCCCTGCAGAGAATGCCGGAATAAGAAGGGGAGATATTATTTACGAGATAAATAGAGCGCCTATCAATAGTATGAGAGATTATATAAATATAGTCAGCAGGGTTTCAGGCGACGCTTTGGTCGGGACGTATAGAGGGTATGTGGTGGTTAAGGAGTAAAAAGGGTATAAAGATGAGATCTAAAAAACAACTGTTTGTCGTATTATCCGTGATTGTTGTGCTTATTATAAGCGGTATCTTTGTTGTTTATCGTTATACTATCGCTGATATGGTATTTTCTCCGCATTCTCTACCTCGTGTTGACTTGGATGCATGGGGACAGTTACAGAAGGGTATGACAAAAGAAGATGTTATAGCCTTACTTGGTGATTCACATAGTAAAACCAGCCCTGTCATAACAGCAGAAAGTAACAAAACCAGCTCCGTAGATAAAGAATATTGGGAGTACAACTGGACAGACGGTCTTTCCGGCGTTTTCGGCCCTTCCCTTAGGGCTTATGTTGTTTATTTCGACGGACAAGGTAAGGTTGTTTCTTTTAGGGAACCGGTTAAGTAATAATAGATGGAAAAACTATCAATAGCAGCAGCAATTCCCTCAGATGAATGTTCAATAATTACAATAGAGAAAATAGAAATCATGGACACTTCCTGCTTTTCGCATAAAAATTCAGTAAATTAGGATGTGTCCCTAATTTAAAATTTAAAAAAGGAGATAGGAATGAGAATTGGGAGGGTTATAGTTGGAGGTGTTGTTGTCACGGTATTTGATGCGATTGTGGGAGCGGTTACTTGTGGCGGGGTTTTTAACTGGGTTTATAAGCTTGAGCCTGTGAATGTTTGGAAACCAATGGAAGGTGCTCCGGGGATCGGGTATTACATAGGTGCGTTGTTGCTTAATATTTTATTTGTTGCAGTTTACGCTATGTTACAAAAGGGTATACCTGGAAAAAATAGACTGCGTAAGGGGCTGTTATTTGGACTGTGTGTGTGGGCAGTTGGGATTCTACCTGGTATGTTTGCCACATATATGTTTATGACTGTTGCTCCTGCTGTTGTATTTTATTGGGCAATTTTGGCTTTAATCCAAGAACCACTAAAGGGATTAATAGGTGCTGCTGTATATGGGGAATAGTAGTAGTAGGGGAGACTTAAGTCTCCCCTACAGTTGTGGATAACTTTACTATGGGCGTGTATGTTTATTGCATAAAAGAAGATTATGTGTATAAATCTTCTATAAAAGGGCGAGAGTTTGAGAATGAGTGGTTTCGATTGGCGAAGGATGGGACAGTGATTGTGAAAGGGTCGAATAAAAGAGGGTATGCTTGGGATGGTTGTAGTCTCAAATTCAAGATTAAGGATGTTTATTTTGGGACACCTGAAGCTGTTTTGAATGTTTCCACAGGAAAGAGTAAGACGTATTATGCTTCCATGATCCACGATATTTTTTATCAATTCAGTAAAGATGTGAAGTCGTTTATTAAGCGTAAAGAAGTTGACAAGGAGTTTTATGTTATTCTGAAAAGAGACAATTTTAGATTTTCAAAATTATATTATAGATTTGTACGTATGTTAGGGTGGTTATTCTGGTAAGTAGCATGGGGACACTTTTAATCTTGAAAAAGGGGACAGGTGCAAAGCTAAAATCGCAAACGGTACAATAATTTTATGAAGGTTGATGAGATACGGGATAGGTTTTTGGGGTTTTTTGAGAAGTATGGGCATCGGGTTTATCCTAGTGATTCGCTTGTGCCCGGGAAGGATCCTACACTTCTTTTTACGGGTGCTGGGATGAATCAGTTTAAGGATGAGTTTTTGGGTAGGGTGACTGGGGCTAGGAGGGCAGCTACTTGTCAAAAGTGCATAAGGACCGGAGATCTTGAAAATGTCGGCAGGACGCCGGACCATCATACGTTTTTTGAGATGCTTGGGAATTTTTCTTTCGGGGATTATTTTAAGAAAGAGGCGATTTTGTGGGCGTGGGAGTTTCTTACGGAAGAATTGGCCTTGAAAGAAAAGGATTTGTGGGTGTCTGTGTATACAGATGATGTTGAGGCGTATAATATTTGGAAGGATATTATCAAAGTCCATGTAGAAAAAATATTGAAGCTTGGCGCAAAGGAGAATTTTTGGCCTTCAAATGCGCCTAGTGACGGGCCGAATGGGCCGTGTGGGCCGTGTTCAGAGATCTTTTATGGCGGGGCTGATGGGGTCGAGGTGTGGAATCTTGTGTTTACACAGTTTGATAGGAAGGGTGGGGGAGAACTGGCAGCTTTACCGAGTAAGAATATAGATACTGGGATGGGGCTTGAGAGGATTGCAAGGGTTATGCAGGGTAAGGAGACAAACTTTGAGATAGATTCGTTTGAGCCGATAGTTAGTGAAATAAAAAAATATGCGGGAAGAAGTCAGAAGATTAATACTATTAATGCTATTAGTGACCATATACGCGCAGTTACATTTGCGATCGGGGACGGGGTCTTGCCGTCCAATGAGGAAAGAGGTTATGTTATCCGTAAGTTGATCCGCAGGGCGTTCTGGTATGGAAGGGTCATTGGTACAGGAGGTCAGCCGTTTTTGTATAAAGTAGTGCCTATCGTCGCTAAAGTAATGAAAAGGCCTTATCCGGAGATTACAAAGCAAAGAGAGGATATTGCCCAGGTAGTCCTTGCAGAGGAAGAGAGGTTTAGAAATACTATTGAGGAAGGCCTTGAGAAGTTAAACCAGATGATCGGTGATGCTAGATATAAAGGCATTCTTTCCGGAGAAGGTGTCTTTAAATTGTATGATACGTATGGGTTTCCTTTGGAGTTGACTCAGGAGATTGCAACATCTAGTAATATAAAAGTGGACCTGAAAGGATTTGAAAAATGTATGGCCGAGCAGCGTACTAAGTCACGCCAGAGTAGTAAGATAAAAGAGTCTATTTTTGATGCAATATCTCTTGAAGACAGGCTGGATATAGATAAGACCGGATTTATAGAAGATAAAAAGGAGATGGATACCAGGGTTTTGAAGATAATAGTGGGAAACGAGGTGAAAGAAGAGATTAAAAAGAATGAAAAAGGGAATGTGTTTTTGAAAGAGACGAATTTCTACGGAGAGAAGGGCGGCCAGGTCGGTGATACAGGGGTGTTATTGAAGGGTGGCAAGGTGATAGCAGATGTCCTTAGTGCAATTGACACAGCAGGTGTAGTGCGGCATGAGGTCTTGGTAAAAGAGGGTGTTTTAAAGGCAGGGGATACTGTAGTAGCGCGGATAGATATAACTCGCAGAGAAAATATCATGAAGAATCATACTGCCACGCATCTTTTGCATAATGCTTTGAGGAAGGTATTGGGGCAGCATGTAAAACAGTCAGGGTCATTAGTTGCTTCTGACAGGTTGAGGTTTGATTTTACGCATTTTAAGGCGCTTACGGATGAGGAGCTCTCCAGGGTAGAGGGTCTTGTAAATGAATACATAAAGAATGATAGTTCAGTAGCGACTAAAGAGATTGCCTTTAATGAAGCCAGTGACGAGGGTGCAATAGCCATTTTCGGAGAGAAATACGGGGATAAGGTGAGGATGGTTTCCGTAGGAGATTATAGTAAGGAGTTATGCGGGGGTACACATGTAGAGAAGACCAGTGATATAGAAGTCTTTAAGATAATTTCAGAGTCTTCTATTGCAAGCGGTGTGAGGAGGATCGAGGCTGTTACAGCCGGAGAGGCGCATAAAAAGATTAAAGAGAATCAGGATTTGATTAAGGAGCTTGCGAGTTCTCTGGAAACTGCTCCTTGGGATATCCCTAAACAAATAGAAAAATTATCGGATATGCTTAAGAAAGCAGAGAGGAGATTAGATAGTATAAGTAATACACTTATTGCCTCTAGCATGGATAATATCCTGGATAACGCGAAAAAGGTAAAAGACTGCGAAGTTATTATCATGGAGTTGACAAATGTGGATATGGGTTTTTTGAGGAAGGCCAGTGATATAATAAAAAGCAGAATGAAAAAAGGTATTTTTGTATTATTATCCAGTAAGGATGAGAAGTTTTCTATTTGTTTGGGGATGAGTGAGGCGCTTAAAAAAGAAAAATTGGATGCAGTTAAGCTCTTGGATGAGATAGGCAGCAGTTTTGGTATAAAAGGCGGAGGCCGGCCTGACTTTGCGCAGGCAGGCGGGAAAGCAGGTATTGATATTAAGGGTATGTTGAAAAGGGCCCAGGAGATAGTTGTAAAAAATATTAAGGGGTAAGACATGAAGATTCTAAGGTTATCGAGTAAAGAGATACAGAATTTATGCGAGAGGTATTATTATCATAAAAAAAGGGTCCAGGAAAAGGTGCGTAAGATCGTGCAGGATGTGAGGGATGAAGGTGATAAGGCGCTTATTAGATATACCAGAAAGTTTGATAAGGTTAAGCTTATGCCTCGTGATTTAAAGGTGCCTGCAAATGAGATCAATGGTGCTTATCAAAATATAGATACGGATTTTATATCAAACCTTAAGGCTATCATTGAAAATATACAAAAGTTCCACAAGAAACAATTGCCGAAGCCGTGGAAGATAAAACAAGAAGAAGGAGTGGAGTTGGGCGAGATATTCAGGCCTATTGATAGGGTAGGGATCTATGTGCCGGCTGGCACTGCGCCTTTGGTTTCAAGTGTTTATATGAGTGTTTTACCTGCGAAGATAGCTGGCGTGAAGAAGATAATCCTTGTTACGCCTCCATCTAGCTCCGGAAGGGTGGACTCGCATATACTTTCAGTAGCGAATCTTTTGAAGGTGGATGAGATTTATAGGGTAGGCGGTGCGCAGGCAATAGCAGCCCTGGCCTTTGGTACAAAGACTATTCCAAAGGTTGATAAGATAGTAGGGCCGGGTAATGATTATGTAACTGAGGCTAAGCGTCAGGTCTATGGATATGTTGATATAGATATGCTGGCAGGGCCTAGTGAAGTGGTGATATTGGCCAATCAGTTTTCGGATAAGGATTATGTAGTGCATGATCTCTTGGCACAGGCAGAACATCTTAAGGGCCTGGCAGTGGTGGTTACTACATCCAAGAAGTTTGCCAAGATGATCAAGAAGGAGATTGATAAGGGGTATGTTGTGCTCGCAAAGAATATTGAGCAGGCTGCCGAGATTATAAATAGGATTGCGCCTGAACATCTTGAGATACTTATAAGGAGGCCCACTAGAGTTTTGAAGCTGATAAATAATGCAGGCGCTATATTTATAGGGCCTTATTCACCTGTTTGTATAGGTGATTATGTTGCTGGACCAAGTCATGTATTGCCTACAGGAGGTACAGCTAGATTCTTTTCAGGCCTTGGCGTAAGGTCTTTTCTTAAAAGTACACATACTATTACGTATTCAAAGAAGGCACTTGAGAAAGAAGGACCTGGCATTGAAAAAATGACAAAGATAGAAGGGCTCCAGAAGCATTTGGAGTCGTATAAGGTGAGGTTTTCCGCTTAGAAAGATATGAAGGTTATTGACTTAGGCATTACAGATTATTTAGAGGCTTATGAGATTCAGATGGGCCTGGTGAAAGAGGTTTCTGCAGGGATATCTGAAGATACATTGCTTATTACAGAACACAGGCCTGTTATAACAATAGGCAGGAAAGGGTCGTGGGATAGTATTTTGAGATCAAAAGAAGAGCTTTTTTCCAGAGGCATAGATGTTTTTAACATTGACAGAGGCGGAGATGTTACGTATCATAGCCCTGGTCAAATAGTCAGTTACCCTATTTTTAGATTAATAGATGAGGCCCGGGATATACATAATTTTTTGGATTTTTTAGAGGCAGTTGGTAAGAGTTTTTTGATGCAATATGGTATTATTTCCGAGGACAGGCCTGGAGATAGGGGCCTGTGGGTTGAAGGGAAAAAGATCGGTTCGATAGGAATAGGCGTGAAAAAATGGGTTACATATCACGGCATAGCAATAAATATCGATCCGGACATGGCTCCTTTTTCATTTATTAAGCCCTGTGGCATGGAATCAGTGAAGGTGACTTCTTTAAGGGATGTGTTGTGCCGGGAAATAGACCTGGAAGATGCTAAAAGTAAACTCGAATTATCGTTCAAAAAGGTTTCCTTATTGGCTTCGGCAGTCAGTTCGAACTGATGACGCTGTCAGAGACACTAAAGAGCTTATCCGTGATTTGCGGCTTAACACTGTATGCCAGAGTGCTCAATGCCCGAATATATACGACTGTTTTGCTAAGAAAAGATGCACGTTTTTGCTCTTAGGGAATCGTTGCACAAGAAATTGTAGGTTCTGTGCCGTTGAAAAGCGAAAGACACAAACTTTACAGGCACCGCAGAAAGAAGAACTTTTTAATATTAAAGAGGCAGTCAGAAGATTGGATTTACGCAAGGTGGTTATAACTTCTGTTACAAGAGATGATTTGAGTGACGGAGGTGCGGGACATTTTGCAGAGTGTATTGAGATTTTGAAAGGTCTTAGTGCGGGGTTAGACATAGAAGTCCTTGTGCCTGATTTTCTTGGAAAAAAGGAATCGATTGAAAAAGTCGTTTCTGGAGGGCCCAGGGGGTTTTCGCATAACGTAGAGACTGTCCCAAGGCTTTTTACCAGGGTCAGGCCAGAGGCAGAATATCAGAGATCCCTGGATGCCATAAGATATGCCAAAGAAATAGCGCCGTGGCTGATTACAAAGAGTGGCCTGATGGTAGGGCTTGGCGAAACAAGAAAAGAAGTTTATAATGTAATGAAGGATTTGAAAGAGTCGGGGTGTGATATAATTACAATCGGCCAGTACCTGATGCCAAACCCGCATTGTCTGGAGGTCGAGGAGTTTTTGCACCCTGATGAATTTGTACAATTTTCAAAATGGGCTCGGGAACTGGGGTTTGAAAAATTTAGTTGTAGCCCGTTTACGAGGTCGTCAAAGGAGGGAATATGGCAGAGTTGAAGTTACCTGAACTGGCAGAAGGTGTAAACGAGGCAGTTGTTTCCTTTTGGCATTTTAAAGAAGGTGACAGTGTTAAGGAAGGCGATGAAATAGTTGAGATGGCTACTGATAAGGCAGCGTTTAATGTCCCTTCGAAAGCCTCGGGGACGTTGAAAAAGATCATGGTAAATGAAGGTGATACTGTTAAGGTAGGACAGTCATTAGCTATTATAGAGTAAGGGGGAGATATGAAAGAAATACTGGAAATTTTAGAAAAAGATGCACGGTTGACACCTGAGGAGATATCCAAAACCTTAAAGAAGAGTGTTGGCACAGTAAAAAAGGCCATTAAGAAATTTGAGAAAGACGGCGTTATACTTAAATATAAAACAATCATTAATAGGGAACTTGTCAGAGAGGAAACAAGTAGTGTTCGGGCCTTGATAGAGGTAAAGATCGCGCCACAGAGAGGATATGGCTTTGATCATATAGCTGAAAGGATATATAGGTTCCAGGAGGTGGTGAGTTGTTATCTCCTTTCAGGCACGTATGATCTTTTATTGGTCGTGGAGGGAAGAGATATACATGCAGTAAGCAGTTTTGTTTCCGAGCGGCTGGCTACCCTTGATAATGTGAGGGGTACTGTTACGCATTTTCTTTTGAAAAAATATAAAGAAGACGGGGATATATTAAAACGGGCAGAACGCGATAAACGTATAGCTATATCGTTTTGAAGAGGATAAAAGAAAATGAAGATTTCTAAAAAAGTACGCGAAATCCCGCCTTCAGGGATAAGAGAATTTTTCGAGCTTGTTATAGGGATGAAGGATGTTATATCCCTTGGTGTGGGGGAGCCGGATTTCGTTACACCTTGGAATATTTGCGAGGCTAGTATATTTTCTATTGAAAAGGGGTATACCTCGTATACATCCAATAAAGGTCTTTACGAGTTAAGGTCGCAGATTTCCAGATTTTTAAAGGCCAAACATAACCTAAACTATGACCCTGAAGAGGAGATACTTATTACTACGGGTGTGAGTGAGGCCTTAGACCTTGCTTTGAGGGCGCTTATAAATCCAAGGGATAAAGTCTTAGTGCCGAATCCTTATTATGTATCGTATTATCCTGTTGCGTTTTTAGCGGGTGGTGTTCCTATATTTGTTAATACAAAAGACACGGCTTTTAAACTGACGCCGTCTATAGTGGAGAGATATGTGTCGAAGGGGGTAATGGCGATTCTCTTAAACTACCCTACTAATCCTACGGGTGTGTCTTATTCGAAAAAAGAGCTCTTGGAACTATCGAAGGTTTTTATAAAGAATAATTTGATTGTTATTAGTGATGAGATCTATGATGAGCTGACCTATGATTTTTCACATACGCCGATCAGTTCTTTAAAGAGCATGAAAGAGAGGACTGTCTACCTGAATGGTTTTTCTAAAAGTTTTGCAATGACAGGGTGGAGGGTAGGGTTTGCATGCGGGCCGAGAGAGATTATAAGCGCAATGACTAAGATACATCAATACACTATGTTATGTGCTCCTATAATGGGGCAAATAGGAGCAATAGAGGCATTAAGAGGATCAAACCGTTATGTAATGGAAATGAAGCGTGAGTATAAAAGAAGGCGCGAGTTTATAGTGGAGAGACTGAATGAAATAGGGCTCCTGTGCCCTAAGCCGGACGGCGCTTTTTATGTATTTCCTTCCATAGAAAATACAGGCATGGACTCCTTAGAGTTTGCAAAAAAACTGTTAAAGAAAGAAAAAGTGGCAGTTGTCCCCGGGACCGCATTTGGTTCGCAGGGGAAAGGTCATATACGGATCTCTTACGCATCTTGCATGTCGGATTTAAAAGAGGCATGTGTAAGGATAGAGAGGTTTCTTAAGGCAAGAAATGGCTGAAGTTAAGAGAGTACTATTAATGTATATAACATTGAATTCCGGGCACCATCGTGCCAGTTCGGCGATAGAAATGGCCCTGCATGAAATATCTCCGTCAGTTGAGACCATGAATATAAACGCCTTTAAATATACCAATCCTATCCTGGAAAAGGTGATTAATAGGACTTATATGGGTGTCATAAAGAATAAACCAGAGGTTTGGGAATATCTGTATGATAATCCGAAGGTCTTGCGGAGCGTGCAGGGTTTAAGGGATGCTATCCATAGATATAATTCTAAAAAGCTTAAGATGATCCTTGAAAGTTTCAGGCCGGATGCGTGTATATGCACGCAGGCCTTTCCGTGCGGTATGATAGCCGATTATAAAAAGAATCTAAATTTAAATCTGCCGCTCTTAGGAGTATTGACCGATCATGCCCCGCATTCTTACTGGATATTCAGAGAAGTTGATTACTATGTAACGCCGTCTGATGAAAGTAAAGTTTGTTTTATGAAAGACGGGGTCAGTGAGTCCAAAATAAAGGTTTTCGGCATACCCATTGATCTAAAGTTCAGTAAAGAGCTTGATAAGAATGAAAATTGTCGAAAGTTGGGTATCGAGCCTGAAATACCGAATGTGCTTATAATGGGAGGGAGCCAGGGGTTAGGACCTGTCGAGGATATGGTGGATGCCTTGGAGGAGATAGATATCCCTTTTCAATTGATGGTAGTGTGTGGGTTGAATAAAAGGCTTAGGAAAGACCTTGATAAAAGGAGTTATAGATATAGGAAAAAATTACTTGTGCTGGGCCATGTGGAAAATATCGATGGGCTTATGGAGATATCAAGTATTGTTATTACCAAACCCGGTGGCCTTACTACAGCTGAGGCCTTGAGTAAGAATCTACCGATGATTATTGTGCATCCTATCCCGGGGCAAGAGGCTAAGAATGCAGAGTTTCTTTTGAATCAGGGGGTAGCAGTTAAGGCAGAGGATAGTGAGGATATAGCCTCGCTTTTGCAGGAATTACTTTTGAATAATACTAAATTAAATGAGATGCGAAGACGGGCAAGTGAATTAAAGAAGCCTAATGCAGCAATGGATATAGCTAAACTCGCACTGGGTGTATAGTATTTCGGGAATTCAATGTTTGATGCTGGATCCTAGATGCTGGATGCTCGTCATGCAACATCAGCATCCAGCATCAAAAGCAGATTCGGGTTAATTTATATGTTTTTCTACATCCTATATAGATTTGGATACATGCTGGCAAATATTCTTCCGTTAAGAGTCGCATATAGTTTAGCAGAGAGGTTTTCTGACATGCACTTTTATATTGCAGCTAAAGATAGGAAGGCTGTAGCTGAGAATTTAAGTGCAGTACTTAAAAAAGATATTAACGAATGCTACGCTTTAGCACGAAATGTGTTCAGGAATTTCGGATTGTACATGGTGGATTTTTTCAGGTTGGTCCGTCTTGACAAAAATGCAATAGAAAAACGGGTACGTTTTATAGGTCTTGAAAATATAGATAAGAGCCTGGAGTTAAATAGGGGTGCAATACTTATCAGCGGCCATATCGGCAACTGGGAAATGGGAGGAGTGGCAGTGGCAATGAAGGGCTATGATATAAGTTGCGTTGCCTTAAATCATAAACATAAAAATATAAATGATTTTTTTATCCGGCAGAGAGAAGATAAAGGCATGAAGGTGATTACTATGAGTTCGACCATGAAACGCTGCGTTACGACTCTATCGAATAATGGCTTGCTTGCATTGGTAGGCGACAGGGATTTTGCAAATACAGGTATAATATTGGATTTTTTTGGTGTACCGGCAAGTATTCCAAAGGGACCGGCTATGCTTAGTTTGAAGATGAATTCACCTATCGTGCCTACCTTTTTCATAAGAGAGAATAGGTTTAATTATAAGATGATATTTGAAAAACCATTAGAGATTAAAGAGACACCCGGTATGGGGAAAGACGAGGTATTGAAAGAAATGACCAAGGAGATGGTTAGGGTAATTGAAAAGTATGTCAGAGAATATCCGGAACAGTGGCTTGTATTCAGGAGGTTCTGGGAGATTCCGGCAGACGCCTTTGTGCTATGAACGTATTTATAGTCATACCTACATATAATGAGGCAAAGACGATTGGTTCTATTGTAAGAGATTTAAAGGCAAAGGACTATCGAATAGTAATAGTGGATGATGGTTCCTGTGACGGCACTATTATAGATGCGAACAAATTCGGGGCAGAGCTTGTAGTCCATGCTAAGAATGTCGGCAAGGGTAGATGCATAAGAGAAGGGTTGGAGCATTCACTTAAAGGCGGTTGCGACGTCGTTATTACTATGGACGGTGACGGCCAGCATGATCTAAAAGAAATCGATAAATTTATTGACGAGTTCAAGAAGACAGGCGCGGATATTGTGTTGGGTAACAGGATGCATAATCCGAAAGGCATGCCTTTTATAAGGCGATGCACTAATGTCTTTATGTCTTTTGTGATTTCTCTTATCTTAGGCGAAAAAATAGATGATACACAATGCGGGTATAGATTGCTTTCCAGAAAAGCTGTTGAAAAGATGGATCTAGTTACTACAAAATATGAGATAGAGTCAGAGATGCTTCTTGAAGCAAAAAGGCACAAGTTGAGCATATCAGCTATAAATATAGATTCGATCTATAAAGATGAATTCAGTAAGATAAATCCCTTTTTCGATACGATCAGGTTTATAAAACTCGTCTTCTGTAGCCTTATAAAATACAGATGATCCAATATGAATCACCCTGAAACAGAATTTGAATATCTGCGGAAAAAGATGGTGGAGACCCATTTATTGGGCCGTGATATTAGAGACAAAAAGGTGCTTGATGCTTTCAGAAAGGTACCTCGCCATAAATTTGTAGATCCTGCGATGTCCGGGGATGCTTATAATGATTTTCCGCTTTCTATCGGAGATGGCCAGACTATTTCCCAACCATATATGGTTGCCCTTATGGTGCAGCTTCTGGATATTGTGAAGAAAGATACTGTGTTGGAGATAGGCACTGGCTCGGGTTTCCAGACCGCGATATTGGCTGAATTAGCTAATAGCGTTTTTTCAATAGAGCGTATAGAAGTATTGACAAAAAGGGCAAAAAAGGTCTTAGAAGAGTCCGGCTACAGTAATATCAATATAAAAACAGATGATGGAACGTTAGGATGGAAGGAATTTGCGCCTTTTGATAAAATCGTTGTCACTGCAGGTTCGCCTGATGTCCCAAATCCGCTTTTAGAGCAGCTTTCAATCGGGGGAAGGATAGTTATTCCGGTTGGCTCAAGATTTATGCAAAGATTGATGCTTTTAGAGAAGCGTGAAGAGGGAAGGGTTTCTGAAAAGGATGTATGCGGATGTGTTTTTGTCCCTTTAATAGGTGATCACGGTTGGAAAACATGACGAAAAATGAAAGAGTATATAATTAACCTCATAACATCCTTTGGCTTATCGCCAAAGATGTCTATCCTGCTTTTGAGTACACTTCCTGTTACTGAATTAAGGGCATCAGTGCCTATTGGGATTCTGTTATTAAAGGAGAATGTCAAGATAGTGTTTTTTTACGCTATAATGGGAAATGTGTTACCTATCGCGCCTATATACTTTTTTCTGGAACCGATTTCCAAACGGCTCAGCAGGACTGTATATATGCGTAGATTCTTTGAGTGGCTTTTTGAAAGGGCAAAAAAGCGTTCGGGCCTTATAGAAAAATATGAGGCATTTGGCCTTATGCTTTTTGTGTGCATACC
>JAHJHC010000010.1 GCA_018824145.1 Candidatus Omnitrophota bacterium
ATCTTGCTCCTTCAAATACTTTCATCCTCAAGATTTGCTTTGGAAAGCCATATTGAGCGATATATTCCGACCTCTTTATCTTTTAACATTCTCAATGCTATCTCTACAATCCTTTCAGCTATGTGCTGAACTACTTCAGGCACAGGGCCCCCACCGACTTTTTCAGAACGAACACAAAGCTCCGGCTGGTCATTTACATAATCTATAACTACGAATCGCCTCTCTTTTCCTTTGCCGGTAATGGCAATCTCCGTAGTAAAAAATTCCATGTTGGTTATCCGCGCTATCTCAGACGTTATTCTCGCTAACGGCAGAAGTCTGTAATTATACATCTCTCTAAGTGTAACATGGCTATATCTTCCGGTTTCTGTGTTCCACCAGCATGGTATTATCTCTCCAAACAGGAAATAAACCCTGAACCATCCCTGCCTTTCATCAAAAAACACAGGTTCTATCTTTTCCTGAAGAAGGAAGTTATCTCCTCTATTAAAATGCCTTGCCCTGGCTATCTCTTTTATAGAACCATCTGCATTTTTGACAACACCTTTCTGTCCGAATCCTGATGCAGGCTTGATAATAAACGGTGTGCCAAGTCTTCTGATCTCTTCTTTTGTCAATTTGAAGTTATCCGGTTCCCAATTGCGTACCACAACCGTATAAGGAACGGGTATATTTGCTTTTATCAAATCATAATGAGCAACCGCCTTATTCGCAGCCTCCCGTGCATCATCAGGATCACATATTACATATCCTCCTATATCCTTAACTGCGTAACAAAGCCTTGCAAATAAGTCTGTTCGAATATCATAATCTGACTCATTATCCAAGAGAAACTTTATCTTTAATCTCCCTTTTTCAAGCCTATTTATAACATCTTTTGCATTATTACTATTTATAAGCAAAAATTCTAACTTCCTTAAAGAACATTCTCTTCTAACCCAGTTTACAAATTTTTCCCTGTGGCTACTATTCCACGCCAGCGCAAAATCATACTTTTTCATAATTAAACTATCTCAACCTTTGTCTTTTCTATTCTTTCAATCCCGCATCTTGAAAAGGCACTATTTAAAATCATCAGAATAAGTCCCTCATAGCTAATACCCTGCTTTTGAGCCATTATAACAAGGTCTCCATATTGCGGCGAAAGGCCCGGCAGCGGATTTATCTCTAGTATATACGGCTCATTGTATTCTGACAACCTGAAATCAATCCTTGCTATATCCCTGCACCCGAATTCTTTAAAGGCATGAGTGGCTAAACGTCTTATTTCTATATCCAGCGTTTGTGGGATATCCGGAGGTAATTGATAATCCACAAGCTTTTCCCAGTCTCTTTTTACCTCCAGTGAGTAGAAAAAATCTTCTCTCGGATCCTTCTTATTTAAAATCTCCATAAGGCCCAGTACCTTTGGAGAACCATTCCCAAGCACTCCCACGGTAATCTCTCTTCCTTTAATGTATTCCTCCGCCAATATGGGCTGGTTAGGGTATTTTTTTAAAAGGAGTTTCATGTTTCTCCCGAGTTCATTTTTATCATTTACCCTTGATGAATTATATATCCCCTTGCTAGAACCCTCCCACGCAGGTTTTACTATCATCGGATAGCTTAGACTATTATTTATAATGTCTGCATCTTCCAATCTTCTTACGATGCCGTAACGAGGACTCGGAATCTTTGCAAATTGAAAAATTTTCTTTGCCATAATCTTATCCAAGGTAAGACCCAAAGTCAGGGGATCCGAACCCGAATAGGAAATGCTCATCATCTCCAATATAGAAGGGATAATGGATTCTCTGTTCCTGCCATAATATCCTTCTGCGACATTAAAGACAAAGTCGACCTTTTCTTTTCTTAATCTATCAAAAATATCTACCTTAGCCCCTAGTTTTACCGCTTCAAAACCATTTTTTTTCAAAACCCTGCACATCGCATCTATTGTAGTTATGTTATCATATTCTTCGTTGTGCTCTCTACTTAATACTGAAAGAGGTGTTATTTCATCCTTTAAATTATAGGTAATACCTATTTTCATGTTTTTTATCCTCCGGGTAATAATATCTGAACACCTCCCCCCTGTAACCTCTTAAAGTACAGTAGTTATCTTCTCTGGAAATTAGATAATCTGATTGTAAAGGCACCTTGCCCTGTCCGTCTAATCCGTCAACAACATATGTAGGGACTGCAAGGCCCGAGGTAAAGCCTCTCATACCTTTAATAATCTCAAGCCCCTTGTCAATAGACGTCCTTAAATGCCCTGTACCGTTGACCGGATCGCAATGAAAAAGATAATACGGCCTTACGCCAACCTTTAAAAGCCCTTGGCAAAGTCTGGTCATGGTCTCTACCTCATCATTTATTCCTCGTAAAAGTACTGTCTGGTTATTAACAGGTATGCCTGCGCAAAGTATCCTATCACACGCTTGAGTCGACTCAGGCGTAATCTCATTAGGATGATTGAAATGCGTATTAATCCATATAGGTCTGTATTTTTTTAATGTAAAAACCAACTCTTCATCTATCCTTTGAGGCAATACAACAGGACAGCGGGTACCTATCCGTATAATCTCTACATGCTGAATCTCTCTCAAATTTCTAAGTATATTCTCTAACTTCCCCGTAGATAAGATAAGCGGGTCCCCGCCGGACAAGATAACATCTCTAATCTCACGGTGATCCTGTATATACTTGTAAATTTTATCTAATTCTTCATCCTGCCTGTTCCAACTGCCTTTCTGCCATTCTCTTTTTCTCGTGCAATGCCTGCAGTAAACAGGGCACATATTAGTTAAAGTTACCAGTGCCCTGTCCGGATAACGATGCATAAGGCCCGGCATTACAGTATCTTTTTCTTCGCCGAGAGGATCGTCTTGTGCGTTAAAATACAAATCCTTTTCTTTTGGCGATGGTATGCATTGTTTTGCTATCGGGTCGTCAGGATTATCTTTATCTATAAGCGAGAGATAATACGGCGTGATTTTTATCGGATAGATTTTGACAACAGCGGAGAGACATTTTATTTCTTCAACATCCAAAGGGAATATCTTTACTAAATCTTCAATATCTTTTATGGAATTTCTTAGTTCAAATCTCCAGGCTTTCAGCTCCTGGCAACATCCAGGAGGTTTATCGTTCGCAATCGACGATTCTTCAGTCTGTGTCTCCATTTCAATATTATCTCCTTTCAGATAATCATAACATTTATATAAGTTGTGGATACAAAACGTCTGAAATGTACACCAATTAGGCTACAAACTACTATTATTCCTATATTCGACTATATTAAAGGTCTTCTTCATACTCCTCTTCTTCGGCTATAACATATATAACCTTGGCTATAGGCTTATCGCCTTTGAGCACATACTCAATCTCGACTTCATCGCCTATTTTGATATCATCCAATGTCTTTGCATCTACAAGCTTCACATCCTTATCTATTGAATAAACCATATCTACATCTTCATCCGTACTATAGCCTTCTTCTGTAACGACAATAGTCCCGGAAGAAACTTCTTTTACAATACCCCAGGAATATTCTATTTCACCTTCATTTTCGGCCCACACAACCCCGCAAAAGAGTTGCACAATAAAACAAAACATCAATGTCACCAACAAAATACTTTTCATAGCTATACACCTTTCTTTTTTAACCTCTTTAAGTTTCTCAAGTCCTCTTTTACTACCGTCAATTCGGAAAGGCTAGATATAACAGAACTCATCAACTTTTCATATATCCTGTCCTTTGGCACTATTAAGCGGTAGTAAACATTAAAACCCTTTCTTCTATCCCCGACTGTACCCACCAGCCTCATCCTTGTCAGGTGCTTAGAAATAATGGACTGGTTTCTATTAAGGAGCATGCAGATTTCTGTTACAGTCAGCTCTTCTTTATTCAATAGATAAACGATCCTTAAGCGCGTATCGTCCGACAAGGTCTTTAATACCTGTCGAGCCTTTTTTATATTCATCATCACCTCCCTCCACCTTTTTACTATATGAACATATGTTCATATAGTCATGGAGTATATACTAAAAATGCTCTAGTGTCAAATTGTTTTTTGTGATTTTTTTATTGTGTATTTGAGGGTAATTAAAAGAAGGGGTAATGTCGTAATGTATTGAAAATAAACATGTTACAAAACGTATCTAATAAGTTTTTAACCTTACTTATAGCTCATTTAAATACCCAGCATTTTCAACATAAGGGCCAAATAATCACATAGATGTCTTGTTATCAAAAAATTTCTTCTGGTATATTCTTTTGCCTTCTGGCCCATTTGTGCAAAATGCTCAGGATTGTTTAATAAATATCTTATCCTATAGGCACAGCCTTCCACTGAATTAACTGTAAAACCTGTCTCCCCATAGATAATCTGTACAATAATACCTCCCGCTGCTCCTCCTATGACAGGTTTACCTTTCCACATAGCCTCAGCAACAGTCAAACCAAACCCTTCCCTGGTAGATTTCTGAAGTACGACTTTCGCTGCGCGCTGGAGTGCATTTATGATTATGTTTGAATCAGGAGGTAAATCTAGAATAAATATATCCTTATCACGCAAAGAAGCTTCCTTAACAGCATCCAACACTAAAACACCCTCGGGATCATCAGTCGCCCCTCCGCCTGCAAGAACAAGGCAACAATCATTGTATTTCTTAACCATTCTGTAAGCTTCTATAACACCCACAGGATCTTTAAATCTATCAAATCGAGAAACCTGAAGAATCATCGGCTTGTCAGCAGGAATGCCGTATTTCTCAATAACCGAGCGGACCTCTTCTCCAGTAAGGTCTCTATTTTTATCGCTTAAAGGATCTATCGACGGGTAAACAAGAAATTGAGGCAAGGATAACTTCTGTGCAAAACTCGGCAAAGAAAATATAGCACCATCGTAACCGGCAATATACTCCCTCAAAAAATTCCAGACCTTTCTCTGTGGTTTTGATATATCAATATGGCACCGCCAGAGCCATTTTGATTTTTTCTGTTTTTTCGCTATTAGAGCAGCTGGCTGTGGGTCATGTATCACAACCACATCAGAGTCAAATGACATCTCACTGGAATTTTTCTTGTTTACCTTTAAATACTCTTCGTACATCTCAGGCGTCACAGTCTGTTGCTGGCCCTGAAGGGCATTATGAAAACTTTTTGTCGTTTGATAGAACAACGGTGAACCTTGCAATATCTGCCAAGAAGCTTTTATCCCGACCTCAGTAAAAAGTGGGATAAAACGATGCAGCATCTCTGCAACGCCTCCTCCAACCTTCGTTGAATTGACATGTAATATTGACCTGCCTTTTAATCGTTCAGCCAGTTTACATAAGAGGTCTATCGTTCCTGGAGGGGTGACTTCTCTATAGTTTTGGAGTGAAATATTATTACTTGTAGCAACCATTTTTAAATTCTTCCGCTACATATATCCAGCAGTCTTTTCCTTAATCCTTCTAAACTATACATGTAGCTATCTATTACCTCTATTTTCTCAGCTAACTCTTTCATATTGAGGACTTCTTCAATCCAAATTGCAAAATCACTTCTTCCTCTATTATCACGCAATTTGGCTTCAAATATATGATTGTAAATAGCACTTGCATCTACTATCTCCAACGCATTTTTAAACTCTGCGAGATTATTAGCAGTTATGCCCGTAGGAATCTCGATGATTTCAGACTGCATAAAGAAAAAAGGCTGGCCATAGCTCACTGACGGAACAGTCTCTATACTGGAAAGGTGCCTGTCAATAATATCTATCAACTCGGACCTTACATCATCTATATTCTTGTTCCCGGAAGGAGTTACAGTAGCAAGTTTCTCTCCCAACACCCTGTCCCGCACCTGAATAGCTACCCAGTTAGCAAAATCATTAGTGTACGTACCTGCAATATAATAATGCCTCAAAAAGCAACTATGGGTATGATAATAAATAGAATCCGTAGGCACCTCTTCTATGAATTCCAATAACTGCATCTCATCATCTGCTTTTTTTCCCAAAAGCTCTTTTATCTCTATGCATCCCATAAAGGAAAATTCATACATATAGCCCTCTCTACGAAAACCTTCGATTCTTAGACTTCATAATCTTATACAGTTTGATGTATTCTTTGGCGGAATTCTCCCAAGAAAAGTCGCATTTCATTGCTTTCAGAATCAGCTGCTGCCATTTCTTTTTATTTTTATATACGCTAACCGCCCTCTTCAACCCATCCAGGAAATCTCCTGTATCAGCCCTCATAAACTTAAAACCATTTCCGTTCGTCCGGTCAGAATAATAATCAATAATAGTATCATCAAGGCCTCCTGTAGCTCTTACTACAGGTATGGTCCCGTATTTCAAACTATACAGCTGGTTTAAACCGCATGGTTCATATCTCGAAGGCATAAGAAACATGTCACACCCGGCTTCTATCTTGTGAGCAAGTGGATTATCAAATCCAATCTTTACAGCAATATTCTTCGGATATTTCTTTGACAACCCAATCAATAACTTATGGTATTTTTCATCCCCCAGTCCCAAGACCACCAAACTGCAACCCATCTTTATTATCTCCGGCACACTATGGACAATAATATCTATCCCTTTTTGCTCGGCCAACCGGCTAACTACGCCCAGTAAAGGCGCATCTGCGCTGGATTTTATTTTCAGTTGCGACATCAGATCCTTTTTGCATTTTATCTTCCCTGAGAGATTTTTATTGTCATAATTGACTTTTATAAATTTGTCCGCAGCAGGACTCCAATTAGAATAATTTACTCCATTGACTATACCATAAAGATCGTCCCTGCGCACCGCGAGCATCCCATCCAAGCCGCAGCCATATTCTTTAGTTAGTATCTCTTTAGCATACCCCTTACTTACTGTACTAACCGCATCGGAATATATAATACCTGATTTCATAAAACTCAGTTTTTCGTAAAACTCTAAAGTCTCAGGTGTAAAAAATTCATCCCCAATGTCAATATGCGGCATTATCTCTTTCGGAAAAAGACCCTGATAGGCCATGTTATGTATGGTAAAAAGCATTCTTGCATTATTTATAGATCCGAAATCCTGCAATCTATGCCTCATATAAAATGGTACTAAAGCACTCTGCCAATCATTGCAATGAATGACATCAGGATTGAGGCCCAATGCCACAATGCTTTCAAGCACTGCCCGCGTAAAAAATGAAAACCTTACCGCATTATCAGGATAGTCTCCCTTCGCAGTGCCATAAAGAAATTCGCGGTCAAAATACTCATCCTTTTCTATAAAATAAAAGCCTACCTTTTTTATCTTACAGACATAAAGCGAAAAACTTATATCGGAATTCCCCGATTTTACTGCCATATTTTTCTTTGCTGCTTTTATGCCGAAATCTTTATCCTTTACCTGGCGGTAATACGGTAAAAAGACGGATATCTCGCATCCTAATGATTCAAGCGCCAAAGGCAAACTACCTGCCACATCTGCTAACCCACCTGTTTTTGCAAAAGGCGCTACTTCCGAAGATACCAATACAACTCTTAACTTTCCCATTTAATATTTTTCCTCCCTTAAATATTTGGCAGCTATTTCAGGAGCCATCGGGTTGATATAAAATCCGCTTCCCCACTCAAATCCCGCAACCATAGTAAGTTTCGGGAACAGTTCAATATGCCAGTGGAAATCTTGTTCGATTGTATGCCAGTATCCGCTGCGCGGAAAACGATTTGGCGCAGAATGTACTATATAATTATACTCCGGATTCTTCAGGATTTTGTTATACTTAACAAGTATCTTCTTAAGCATATCTGCGAGCGAACCGACTTTTTCCTTGGCTTTCTGACTGTAGAAATCTATAGAATGTTCTTTAGGAAGGATCCATGACTCAAACGGAAATCTTGAGGCATAAGGACAAAAACTGACAAAATCGTCGTTCTCATAAATTATCCTTTCTCCCCACGACTTCTCTTGTTCTATAAGATCGCAAAATATACACCTCTCTTTTAATTTAAAATAGGCCTGAGAGCCTTTCAATTCTTCCCTGACCCTCTTTGCAGTAATAGGGAGTCCTATAATCTGATGGTGAGGATGCGCAAGCGAGGCACCTGCATTTTTTCCCTTATTTTTAAAAATAAGGATATAACGGAACCTCTCATCCCTGTGCAAATCTTCAACCCTCTGCTGAAGTACTCTTATAACATCCGAGATCTCATCTATTGTCTGGTCTTTGATCTCTCTATTGTGATCGGGTGTTTCAATTATAACTTCATGCGCCCCGAAATTTGTCATCATATCATGGAGACCGAAACCTTTTTTATTAAGTCCTGCTTCAATATAGCACGCCGGGAATTTATTCGGAACAACCCTTACTTTCCAACCTGGGCCATTAGGGCTGGTATTCGAAGCCCGCAAACTATATATTTCAGGAGGGGTCATGCTTTCTTTTCCAGGACAAAAAGGACATTTACCTTTATCGTCAACATAATCATTATCATGTTGTACAAAAGAATCAGGACGTTTACTACGTTCTGTCGCTATAATAACCCACCTACCTAAAATAGGATCTTTTCTAAGTTCACCCATTCTTACTCCTTTCTATCATTTTCTGAGTGCCGCCATACCTCTACGGCAAATCTCCTTTGCATATTCTGTCCACATACCTTCACCCCAATAGCGAAAACAACTCGTCTGAGACAACAATAAATAAAGTAATGCCTCTTTATATGAAGGGGCTTGTTCATCTATCTCATCTTTGTCAAAACGATTATGAAACTCGACGCTAAGTCTATTTATCGGACTAAGCACATCCCCATAATCTTTTACCCAATTCTTATCATTTGTCCAGGAAGCCATATCCAGATTAAAACTAGCGTCTCTCTCTCTTATCTTCTCTATTGCCTTATCAGATGCCCCAACTGAATAACCACGCACAAACTCCCATATCTTGTGTTGGGAAACAGGCTGAACAGGGATAAAATCCTTTTCCTCTACCCCAGCATTTTCCAGTAGTTCAAGGTATTCAGAGCCATTCATAGCAATAACGCCCTCTGTGCCAACTTCTCTAAAAACCTCCGTATATTTAGGAGGGAACTCATTCATCATAACCCCTCCGTTTTCTCCGTCACTTATCTGAAGGACAAAAAGCGGGACATTCCTTCCTTCATAGTCTTCTCTTTCCCTCGTCTTTGCTTCATAATACGGCTGCATCTGTGCTACAAGCTTCGTGTCAGAGCCTTGAGTCTTTATCAGAACTGTGATTTCTTCTGACTTACCAAGGGAATTCTTGGCTATCAGCCTGTGTGGAAGATGCGTTCTACGTATTGGGCTGCCGTCCAGATTCTCTATTGTATGCTCCTGAACCATAAGCCATCTGTATCCACATTCTTTAAGCGCCTTGATATACTCATAACACACATCAGGGCGTATGGGCAAATGCATCTCAGGAGCTGAAAATCCTTTAACCCGTCCCAGCGCCTTATCACCAAATATAGAAGCAAAATGCGACTGCCATGCCTTTATATGCAACCTTATGTCAGGCACGGGCGTAGAAGAAACTACTGCATGAGACCACATTGTACCAAGCCATTCCACATAACGGTAGTATTTCTTATCTGTGGTTATACGCCTCAGATTATCCAAGACCTCCCCGTTTTCAATCTGCTCTAGACCCCACAAAAGATTGCCTGAATAATCCAACATGACACGAGGATTTTTACCTTCATCTACAAGCCCCCTTATAAAATCAGACATCCTCGAATAACACTTTAAAAATACAGGTGCATTGTGGTTGTCACCTATATTTTGATGCTCCAACATATATTGAAGATTGGATATCAATCCAGCGGTCTGTAAATCATCTGTCTCGGCAGGAATAGTAGGTTGATGCATATGCAAGGCAATGCCAAAAGATGACGAAACCCTATCTATCTTAATATTGGAAATATCTGCGTAAGACTTCTTCTTGCCGGAGGTGATTTTTACAATGTCCTTTTCACCTCTATATATATGAGGCAGGCTGCTTATGATGTCGAACATATCTTTTCAATCTCTGATTTTCTTCTTACACTAGTCCCCTTTTTTTTAAAATTACCAGCATAGTATTTCACACAATCAATATCATAAAATATATTATCTCTAGACTCAACTTCATATAACCACTCTGTGTCGATTTTTCGTTTCATTAAATCATCATATATCTTCATAAATCTGCCGATATGGAGCTTAACTCTTCTATGCGCGTAGGGCACCATAGTCCCTGTCTTCATTATAAATGCCCAATCGCTTGCCTGCATCAGTAAAAGTTCCCGCGCTGCCTGGTTTAATGCACGTTTATATGGATTCGTATTCCCCTTCGTTAAATACTCGGAAAACATACCCGCGAGCTTAAACATTTTCGCTCCCAACTGATGTAAATGCCGATAAATCCAGTCATTACTTCCTTCTATCCATACTTCGTTGTATCCTTTATATCCCCATGTAGAGGCAGAAGGTAAAGACATCTGATTAGTAGGATACTCGGAAAGATATTCTGATGGCGTAATCATACCTATTATATCTTGATCATAGAAAATCTTTCTCGCAAGAAATTCCAACCACATGGGGCCTTCAAACCACCAATGTCCGAACAACTCTGCATCATAAGGCGCCACTATTATAGGCTTTCTATCCATAAAAAACGAACAAAGGTGTTCCACTTGTTTCTGGCGATTAAACATAAAATTTCCTGCGTGCAATGCTGCTTTTTCTCTGGCCCTTTCAGGTACATACGGCTGTTTATATTCCGTCTGTCCGGTAATCCTCCAGTATTTAAGACCTGTATTTATCCTTATACCCATTGGATGAATATAAGGCTTTATATAATCAAAATCAAGTTCATAGCCTATATCTTTATAATATTCTCTATAATCTGCATCTCCCGGATAGCCTTCTTTTGAACTCCACACTTGTTTAGAAGATTCAAAATCCCTGCCAAATGCAGCTACTCCCGACGGGCAGTATATAGGTGCATGGACACCATACCGTGGCAGGGGATCCGCATTCAAGATACCGTGTGAATCTACAAAGAAATATCTTATACCAGCTTCTTTTAATATGTTATCCACTCCGGGATAATAACCGCATTCCGGAAGCCAGAAACCTTTAGGAGGCCTGCCGAAAGTCTTTATATAATGATCGACCCCTATTTGAATCTGGGCCTTTACATCAGACTGATTAATGCTAAGGCCAGGCAAAAACCCGTGAGTGGCGCAAGAAGCAATGATTTCTAAATAACCTCTGTTCTGGAAATCTCTAAAGGCAGAAACAAGGTCTTTATTATACCTTTTTGTAAATAATTCCCTCGCCTCCTGCAATCTCCTATGATACATAAGAGCTACACCGTGAAAGTCTGGTAGATAACCTGTCCTCTCCGTCTCCTTACCTGCCAGCTCGATCAGTCTATCCAGATGCTTCAGATATCTTTCCTTTAGCAATTCATCCTGAAGCATAGAAACAAGAGTGGGTGTAAGAGACATAGTTAAACGGAAATCCACCCCATCTTTTACAAGGCGCTCGAACATTTCTATGAGCGGTATATACGTTTCTGTTATGGCCTCGTATAACCAATTTTCCTCAAGAAAAAACTCTTCTTCCGGATGCCTGACAAAAGGTAAATGCGCATGAAGCACGATGCATAAATAACCTTTGGTCATTTTTGTCCTCCTGGATAGTGGGTCTTACGCTCTACATACGTATTGATTTTTCTTGTCTGGGTCTTGTCGTGTGATGTTGCTTTAAACTCCAATGGTATCTTCCCATCAGGCAGCATAAACCTAAGACTAAATGTCCCGTCATTACGTAATTCTATCTCTTTACCGCAAAGCTCAACTTTTGCATTCGGCTTTGTGCGGCCGTAAACAATCAACTCTGCTTGAAGTTCAAAGAAAAAATTCTGTTGTTTTATTCTTTCTTGAATAAATTCGCTTGCCCCGCCGATAGAACGCTCTTTTGGAGCCAACAGGATGAGCTCTTCGGAAGATCCCATCAAAACCCTATTTAAGAAATATTCCTTTGGGAATCCAGCAAGAATTCTCAGCATTTCCTTCTCGGTTTCTCCCTCAAATAAAAATCCATATTTAGTCAACTTTGAACCATAATGGCTACTCAATCTCCTGGATACTATATCCCGCAATGGTTTACTCAACCCAGAATAATACTCCCTTATTTCATCTTCTGAAAGATAAAAAACTCTTTTTCCCCTTTTTAGAGGGTTTACATGCTTCCGATGAATCCCACCAGCCTGTGGAAGATTCAATTGCGTACGAACATACGTAGATACAGGCTCATTATCTTTCACTGTCATAAATATCTGTTCTCTTCGAGGAGAATAGGTAATCCGCGGCGTATGGACACAGTTAGATCTTGCCAAAGAATGGAAACTCCCTTTAACGGTCTTCAACCCTATCTCACCAATGTAAAAGGCATTATCATGCCAAAGTTTAACATACCAGCTTCCACTATTACTTCCTACCTCTATATCAAAGTAACTATTGGCATTCATTCCGTTAAAATCGACCAATGCCACATCATACATGCGTAAAACAGTCTTACCTGTTTGCATCTCTTCTTCTGTAATAATCCGTTTTAAAGATTCCAAAGAGTCAGACGAAATCTCCCAATAAGCATATATCCAAAAAGGATCCTTAACCATGAGGACAGCTTGTGTTGTGCCATAATTTGCATGAATTTCACAATTATCCAAGAGCACTGATTTCTTGGCTGTATTAAAATTTGTGGAGCTAGAAATTTCTTCCGATGGCTTTATGAAATGCGACAAAGGCTTAGATTCGGGACGTGCCTTAGAAACAAGCCTTTGTGCCTTTTTATTAAGCGGGTTCTTATACCTTTTCTTACCCTTAATATGTGTGGTCTTCTCCATGCCTTCTTCATATACATGCTTTATGACTTTTCCTTTTCCTCTATTAGAAAAATATCTCTTTTTATACATTAGTATGCTCTAACTACAATAAACATCAAGTGTTTGATCTGCTATTATATCCCATGAAAAACAAGATTCAACAGCTATTCTTCCGTTTCTTCCCATCCAGCGGGCATACTCAAAGTCTTTAAACATAGTTCCTATACCCCAGGCGATAGAATCCACATTTGGATATATCTTCAGGCCATTGACTTCATGCCAGACGATCTCGCCCGGACCGCCATACTGACTAGCCACAACCGGTTTACCTGCGCTCCAGGCCTCAAGTATAGTTATACCGAACGGCTCATTTCTACTTGGTATACAGACAATATCTGAAGCTTTATAAAGATCAGCTAAACGCCACCCGTTAACGTAACCTAAAAACCTGGTGGCATGTGATAGACCCATATGGCGTGTCTTTTCCTCAAGACCACACTTCATCTCTCCATCTCCTACAAATACAAACTTTGCATTATTGTAATATTCCAAAACATGAGACACGGCCTCAATAAGCAACTCAGGGCCCTTCTGATACACCATCCTACCCACAAACAAAACCACAGGATCCATAGGGCCTATACCGTATATTCTCCGGACAGCCCCAGCGTCTATCCAACCATCGTAGTTCCTATAATTAATACCGTTATATATTACAGAAACCTTGTTATCAGGAAGATTGTACATCCACATAATTTCATTTTTCAAAGCGTTTGAAACAGATATCACACTATCAGCACAGTACGTTCCATGCCTTTCATGATCTCTGATTCTTCCTGAATTACCGTCAAAAAAATTATTGCCGCACCTGCCATATTCTGTAGAGTGAATGGTTAATATAGACTTGCAGTTTCTAGATTCCTTTATCCATACAAGGGCATTGGAACTAAGCCAATCATGGGCGTGAATAACATCAAAGCGTCCGATATGAGCCTCTGTCTCAAAAAAACTCTGGACAAAGGAACGACACATATTACCTATTTCTTCTACAAAATTATGAGCAGGAGAAAAAGGACAACGGTGATAGTGAACGCCATGAATCCTTTCGTACCAAGGCTGATGAGCGGCCCCTAAACGAGTAAAGACGTGAACCTCATGACCTTTCCGTTCAAGGGCACAGGCTAATTCCGTAACATGAAAAGCAACCCCACCAACACTTATTGAATGCATGGATTCCCATGCAAAAAGCGCTATACGCATGAATCTCTCAAATAGGCTCCAATTAGTTCAAAGCTCTAACACAGAATTTTCTGTGCCAAAGCTGTTAAAAACTCTATTGTTATTATTAGAATCTAAAATCCAGTTGCCATCCACAACGAATTTATATTCATATCTACCAGACTTAAGAGTGACTTCTTTTTGCCATAAACTCCCTTTTGTTCGCCTTAGAGGCGTAGAATTAGTATCCCAATTATTAAAATCTCCTACTACCATAACCTCTTTTGCACCAGGCGCATCAAATTGAAACCTTATTTTCTTTCCTCCCAATGTTTTTATCCTTGCCATATTATATCCTCCTAATAAATATTGTTATTTTCTATACTGTTATACCTTTAATACTACTACAATTTAAAATAGCACCCCCTTTCTACATCTAAAAAAATTAATAACAACTGTAGGGCATTATATCATATCTTCGGAATAAGTAAATAAGTCAGACTACCTATTTCTTGCTACTTTCTTTACTTATGTTATACAATAGGCATAAATTGCGCGTATATTGTCTTATCTTTAGTTTTAACAATGGGTTACAATATTAAGGTGGGTATAAATACCTTATAAACTAGTAATGCCTTCCTTTAATGCAAATCGGATAAGTTGGACCTGACTATGTATATCAAGTTTTTGCATAATATTGTTCCTATGCACCAGTACTGTCTTTAAAGAGATGCTAAGTTTATTAGATATCTCTTTATTACTCAGACCTTCTACAATAAGTTGCAACACTTCTCTTTCCCGGTCTGTAAGCGATGAAACACTTTTTAACTTAATTGGTTTGTTCCGTGTAGATATATAATCCTGGACCACAAATTCTGAAATCTTAGAACCCAGATAATACTTCTTATCATAAACAGTCCTAATCGCAGGCACAATCTCATCAGCCGCGGATTCTTTTAAGATATAACCCTTGACCCCATAACTTAGAGCTTTTTCGATAAATACACGGTTTTCATGCATGGTCAAAATAAGTATCTTTATATATTTATTTTGTTTCAAAATCTGGTAACTTGTTTCCAGACCATTCATATTAGGAAGAGAAATATCCATAATAATAATGTCAGGGGACTTTTCTTTGGCCAATTTAACTGCCTCAATCCCATCTGAAACCTCAGCTACTATTTCTATGTCAGGCTCCCGTGACAAAATTGACTTTATCCCCTGTCTAACTATAGGATGGTCATCCACAAGCATGACTTCTATCACAAGTCTAATGTCTCCTTGTCAGTCCAGCGGTAAATTTATCTTCAATACAGTCCCTTTACCCAGAATTGATTCTATCGAGAAAGTCCCACCTAATATATCCACTCTCTCTTTAATGCCGCGTAACCCCAGTCCCGTTAAATCATTCTGACTTTTGTATTCTTCTATATCAAAACCTATTCCATCATCTCTAATAATAACCTGTAATTCCCTGTTATTAACTATAAGATCAATATCTACTTTTTTGGCATGTGAATGTTTGAGTATATTATATATCGCTTCCTGGATTATCCTGTATAACGCAATCTCTACATCTTTGTCTAATTTAGTATCTGCCAGGTTTTCCCTGAATTCTATCTTTATAGAACTCGACTTGGTAGACTGTGAAAAATATTCCCTAAGTACAGCTCCGAGACCCAGAATATCCAAGCCCGGCGGCCTGAGAGTAAATGCCATGGATTTCATCCTTGAAGCTATTTCCTGAATAGAGGTTCTGCTCCCGTTTATCAGGTCAATGGCCCTATCAATATTCCCTTCTTTCAACTCTTTTTCTATTATATTAAGCGACGCGCCCAAAGCAATTACAATCTGACCGGTCTCATCATGCAAATCTCTGGAGATCCTTCTCTTTTCCTCTTCTACAATCAGCAATAGATTTTTGTAAAATCCTCTTGCATCACTTTCCTGCGACTTATTCATATGAGTGTTGTTTCTTTTGCCTTTAGGCAGGACCATATCGACCTCTCTCAAAAACTAACCGTACATTAAAAGAATATTCGCTATCAGTCCGTGGATTTATCTCCCATAATCCGAATATGCACGAACACTGATAATTTAAGTCGTAGGACCTTTCGGACTGAGAAACAGTTTCTACAGGAAAATAGAATATATGGCCGGGTTTTTCTGAAAAGCAAAAACTGATTCCAAATTCATTCCGGGCATCAGAAATACCAAAAGAAGAGGCCCTGCTTACATATCCCCTGCTGTTCAAATCACCTTGCTTCTGTGTGTCAGCGCGATAAAAATATCTTTCAGAGTTCAATTCAGGCATGACAATATTGAACTCAAGGCCAAACAGCAGATTATGCCTAAACGCCTTCTCTCTTCTGATATTAAAGGTAAAGTCTATCTCGTTTCGAGATTCTATCCTGATTCCCTTAGATAACCTCACCGTCGATTGTTTTATAGTGGATAAACCTCTCAGGGTAACACCTCTATTTTCTATATCAACTCTGTAATTAAGGTTAGAAAACTTTCCTATCTCTTTGTAAGAAGAGTTAATTAGATCATCGATATTCGATACATCCTGTAAGAAAAAAGTCCTTAAAAAACACCTGTCAAATTTATC
>JAHJHC010000089.1 GCA_018824145.1 Candidatus Omnitrophota bacterium
AACTGCCCTTATAGCGGCATTCAAACCAGGGCAATCTCCTCCGCCGGTAAGAATACCTATCCTCTTCTTACGACCTGGCATGGCGCTTGCCTTTTCTCTTCTTCTTTATTTTCGCTCTTCTTGTCCTTCTTGTCATTTACATACTCCTCATTGAAACAAGTATCCCATTGTGATACATCTCTAACCTGTAATCTTCAATGTATCCATATCTATCTCTATAAACCTTAGGGACCAGCATCTCAGTTTTATGCCAGCCTTTCTTAAGATTGTTATGCCCTGAACTTGTAAAAGAAAGTTCAACGCCTTTATTGAATGAACAAAAAAGCTTAAAAACCAATTTATCCGTCCATTCTTCTTTTGTGCTATAGTTTATTTTAAATATATAACCGCGTGCTGTACGGATCTTAGAAAAACTCTCTATAGAAGAGGTATCTGCAAAGGTAGGACACGCCAGATACACAAGAATAAACAATATAAGAGTACAACAAATCGCCTTTTTCATATTCTGTTAAAGATTATACTTTCTAGGCAAATAATAGTCAAGATTTTTTGACTATAAATTGTACTATTTTTAATGTCTCGCTACACTTTCGCAGAAATTTACCTCAGTCAGACTAGCAGTTTCGGGGACGTCAAATTGTCCCAGCGTGGCAATTTGATTCTGTTTTTATGCTCGCTCGTCTTTTTGCCAGAGGGCCAAGGCTGTCTGGCACTGGAATGATTTTGCCGTCCGCTACGGTTTACGGCTCGCTTCTGTGATACGCTAGCGCCTAAATACATGATCGAAGCTCGCCGTAAATCCTTGCGGACTTTTGCCAAAATCTTCCTGATGTGCCAGACAGCCTTGGCCCTCTGGCAAAAAGACACCATGCCCGTCCCGTACCGACATATTAAAATTTTAATACGTCGGTACGGGGCCCGCTCGCATAAAAAAAGCCCCGAAACTGCTAGTCTGACTTAGGTAAAATTGTAGCGAAACATTAAAAACATTACTTCGAGATTTGCAACTGGGATGGGTCATTGACTATTATTTCAGGAGTCCCCTTATAATCCTTGATTAAGCCGTACACTTTGATTGTCTTATGTCTGAAATAAGTATCGGGTGAACGCATAACCACCTTCGGGAAATATGCCAGATTATTTTGGAATATGGCTACTTTAAACTTGTCTCTGCAATTTAATATCAACACCCGTTCCGATAGATATGTATTCAAAACCTGTGTCTCTACCATCCTGATAAAACCTATGTTCTCTCCAGCCGCGGAACTGGCTATAATGTCCTTTTCCAAGTCAATCCACAGGCCTTTTTTGTCCTCCCTTGCATGCTTTTGTGCACTCAAAAACTCTTCCACATATTTCACGTTTGGCGGATAAGTATATATCATTGCATACCCCTGGCTAACCATCTCAAGATTAACCATCTCATCCCCTATATACACATATGCAAGAAGACGATTATATCTATCTCTCTTCTGGACATCAAACTCTAACCTGACTATTCTTCCTTCTACAAGCTTACGGTTAAAATCTTTGGCCTCTTCCGCATAAGGAGCCGGGCTGTAGACCCACCCGGATTCGTCTCTCTTCCTCAACTCAGGTGTATCTATTCCTATATACCTCACCTTCTCTCCTGTCGAAAGTTCTATAGTATCGCCATCGATGACCTTGACAACATACAATTCCTTGTTCAGACTAGAAGATGTAAAGTAACTTATCTGGCGCAAAAACCTGGCAGTTACTAGACCAGCAATTAAAATAAAAATCAGTATCAGTTTAGACCTTTTATTCTTCATATTATTTTGATCTAGGACGGATAAAAAAGTAGGATAGAAACAAGGCGATTGCTAATATAGAGAAAAATACGAAGTTTAGAAGAACTTTTGAAACAAGAGTCCTTCTCGGAGCACTTGCTTCTGAGACCTTTGGGGTAGACGGAGTCAGACGAGAACCTTTGAACCTAATTGACTTATCTGTAGTTTCTATATCTGGCGGCTCTTCAGTATATACATATGGATGAAGGGTCTTTTTTTTCTCTCTTCTTACAGGAGCAACCCTTTCCATTATTTCTTTCTTTTCCCGCTCGATCTGGTCTATCTCTTCCTTTATTTCAGTAGATATAATCTCTTCTTCACTATATCCAGTTATTTCCTCTCCCCCTGGTTTCAACGCATAGAGAGGCGCAGTAAACAACAAAACCATAAATATAAAAATTAAAAATATTCTCATTACAAGTCTACTGCTCCTTCCACCCATCTTATGACCTCTACCTTATTGACCATAGGTAAATTCACATCTATCAACATGCCTTGGCTTCCTGAATATCTCGAATGTATCCTCTCATCATAATTCATAGTAATAGTATCACGATATATAATAGCCTCATCTTTAGATATTATCGAGCCATTTATCCCTACACCATATCCAACCCTTCCGCTATATGCATGATTAGTATAAAATATACCATCTAAATGACTCAACTGATTAGTGGATATCTCACCAAAAGTAGTAACTCCAGGAGGACAGTTTTCAAAATTTGTTATTGGGGCCTGCGTCTGGACACTAGACCAAGTATAATCGTTATCTTTCACTCCATCTCCGTCTAAATCTTCATATTGCTGTTGAAATATACTATCTTCTTCATAAGTATCATTTGTATCAGGTATGCCATCCTGACCCACATCTTCATCACCCATACCAAATAACCAATTTTCTGCATACCACCTATCACCACTAGTAGCTGTATAATTACCCAGTATAATACTCTCAGTAGCTGCAAACCCTACTAGGTCTTTATCTTTATTAGCAATGACCCAATTATCAATATCAGTCGGATTACTTGAAGAAGGCCGTGGACTAGAAGGACCATCATCGTATTGAACCTCGTCTGCTAAATATATGTTCCTTCCTGCATATATACAACCCTGTCCTGTAATATTGCCTTTTATTACAATATCGCCTGTTACAACTACAGGGCCGTTTATTTCTATAGGATCAGTATCTGTTCCGATTAGAACAATATTACCGCTTTCACCAACATCATCTCCAAACACAGCATCTATCAGTGTCACACCATTTACGACAACGCTCCCGCCTTTGGTTTCGGCTAAAGTTTCATAATAAGACATGTGATATAGGTTCGGCATCTCAAGTATCTCTGAATCAGGATGCTGATTCTCAGGATCTCCCCCAGAGCCTCTTATACCATCATCTCCATCATCTATTTCAAAACCCGCATAGATATCTCCTTCTACGCGTGGATTGTTTCTTAAATCAAACCTGCCATTCGAGCGCACATCGCCATTAGCAGTAATACCATAACCATAGAACCAACCCCAGTTATTTATAAAATAGGCATAGTCAAAAATTTTTGCAGGAGGGTTTTTTCGCACAAGGACAGTTAAGGTCTTGCTTGAACTGCCAACCTGACTGGAAGAAGAAATTCTATACACATCACTTCCTTTATCAGTAATGGTAACAGTTATATTCTGATCTTCGAGATAATTATCTGGCTCGCCTGAACCTTTTATTTTGAATGTCTCAGAAGTAACAGTGTTGTCATTCACTATCCTCCATATAGCCCTCTCTACACCTGATTCTGCTAAAAAAAATGCTTTCTGCATATCTAATTGTCTCTCTGTATGTCTGGATTCTTCAGTAACCATGTATAAATACGAGCTCCCGCCTAGAAAAAGCACGGTTAAAAAAGTCATGGTTGTTATCAATGCGACTCCTTTTTTATTCATTTTAACCCCCTCCTTTAAATATTCCTCATCTTTATGGAGGTAGACATACTAGACCAATGGGTGCCATATACGGCATCGCTATTATAGATCTTAAACGTAATTACTATTATATCCCCCGACTTTTGAAAAAGTGGTATTGCCTGCTCCTTATACACATTACGTAATAAAGTGGCTTCATCATCTGAAACCGAAACATCAGGGTCATAAATAATATCCGTACCTGAAAGATAATATGAACTAGTCATATCGTCTCCGAGAGTCGAAGGCGTATTATTCGGGTCAGTATCAAACCGGACTCTATCTCCGCCAGCTAAAATCGTGGCGTCTGTTGCAGATCGCAGATATCGAGCAATATCTGACAAAGTGATCCTCCCCCTCGACTGAAATGTCGTCTGGGTAAAACCGCCTCTCCATAACCTATGCGTCGCCAGATAAGTAGTGAATATTAAACCGGATATAATAATCATAATCCCAAATGCGATAATTAATTCAACAAGGGTAAAGCCTTTATTCTTCATACAGTGCCTCTTGAGGCAATAATAGATTCCAAGACCTCGGTTATAACACCATAATAATCAGTCCAAGAAACAGTAACAATCACCTTATATCCTTCACTAATACTTGAAATGTCAGTAACCATCGCGCCATTAATATCATCGGTCGTGGCAGCAATCTCTCCTGTATCAATTATAACAGTCTGCGTCAAAGGATATATAGGAGGAGACGTAGACAATAAAGGTGTTATTGCTTCATAGCCCGTATTTTTCAAATTCTCTATCTCGGCCTGGGCCAAATTTATAGCCATAATCTTATGTTTTGTAATTACTGATTGGATCTGTCCTAAAGCATAAAGCCGCATCATACCGACCAGCATAAAACTCACTATAAATATACTGACTAATACCTCAATAAGAGTAATACCTCTTTTATTTATCTTCATATATCTCCCTCTACTTTAAATTATACCATTAAAAAAGACCTTATTCAATGTATAATCCAATCTATTTATGAACATGGTTAATCCTGTAACATATTTATTTATATATAGTTAAAACAAAGACAGAACCAAATGAAATATTATGTAAAAAACTAGTCTTATTAAAACAAAGACAGAAATATATAACTCTTGCAATTATTATTAACCTTCAGTAAAATAAATTATATGAGAAAACAAGTTAAAACAAAATCTGTTTTGTTTCAAACAGGATTTACTTTACTCGAATTAATAATAGGTTCGGCAGTATTGGTTGTTGCTATAGTAGGCCTTATAGCAGCCTTTGCCAACTGTTTCACACTAAATGAAAGCGCAAGGAATCTTACCGTTACTATAAACAATGCTCAAGAAAAGATAGAAGAAATCCATAACCTCCCATTTGATCAAATTGTCGCCCTGGATGGGACTAATTTTGAAATTGCCGGACTACCGGATAATGACTCAGAAGGCACTATTGAGATCGACTCTAGTAATCCTAATCTTTTAGAAATTACTGTCACTGTATGCTGGCGACAGAAAAGCGGACGTATTTTCGGTGAAGATGATAATTTAAACGGTTCCTTGGATCTGGGAGAAGATAAAAACGGAAACGGTGATTTAGATTCTCCGACTAAATTAATAACATTGATCGCGTCGAGGTGGTAAATCGTGAAGGGATTCAATTTAATTGAACTTATGATAGTAATAATTATATTCTCTATTATATTAGGGGCGATCTTTGCCACTATGACTATCAGCGGACTCTCCTGGTACTCGGGTAGCACCCAAGTAGAAATGCAACAAGAGGTCAGGCGCGGGTTAGACAGGATAGTTAAAGAGTTACGACAACCAATCCTACTATGATAACAGGTGTCCCCGCAAACGGAACTCCTTACAATTCTATCTCTTTCAGGTTACCATTAACAGATAACAATGGAAATATAACTTGGTCAAATACAATAAATTATTCGCTTGGCGGTTTAAACAACCGACAACTTTTGCGGACTGAAGGCACTAACCAAGAGATATTGGCCAACAATATAGTAGGCCTTCAATTAACACGGCAAGTAAGCGCATCAAATATAATAGAAGTAACCCTGCAAAGTCAAAAGGCTACAGTCTCAGGACATATAGTAGCAACAACTCTAAATTCCAAGATTAAATTTAGGAATTATTAAGGAGGGGAAATGTTAAAGGACCAAAAAGGCATGATTTTAATAACTGCATATATGGTAATTTTAATTCTAGTGGTTTTAGGTGCTGCATTTATCTTCAGATCGACCAGTGAAAAGAATATAGCTGATATAGAAAAAAATTCCATACGGGCCTTTAATATTGCTGAAGGCGGACTGGAACGAGCAATATTTGACCTGAACCGTGACTTTATATGTTCTCCAGGCACCCCCAGCTGGAAAGATGGGAGGATTTATACATCTGAATCAAATCCGGCAATATATATAGATCTAACCCGGGGAGGCGCCATAACAGTGCCTCAATATTATAACAATTTCTATCCTTTACCATACGGTACTACTTACTGTTCCCCGTCTGTATCAACGTCATTAGGAGATGGCTCGTTTACAGTTAATCTGTCGAACCTTACTAATAAAGACAATGAAATCTGGGTCAGGTCAACTGGAAATTACGAAACCAGTTCTAAAACCATTCAAGCACGCATGAGAATAAGAAGTATCTCTCCCTGGGATCATGCTATTTTTGGTGGAATAGGTGCCACTGGATCCATTATATCGGGCCAGGTAGACATTAGAGGATCTGTCTTACTGTTAGGAAATGGGCTTGAAGACGATGATTTTGCAATAGATATGATCGGCAGCAGTAAGATCGGAAATAATTACGATGGGCTCCCTGAAGCCTTCTCAAATAGAATACCAGCCTGCCCTACTATTACTTTTAACGGGGAGACAGTAGAATCCCTAGAGACAACTCTCCGGGTAAAACAAGGTAAAGTAGGTCTAAGTGGCTTTGCTAATGCAGGCGAGCCTGATGTCTCAGGAGACTCTTATAAAGAAACCCTGTTTGGTGTCTATGTTACTGATGGATACGGTGGAAACCAAGGGACAAATAACGTCTACTCTGATAATGGCACAGGAAACGTATATGACCTGGGTGATGCTGTACAGTTCCCTTCTTTAAGCGATCCTTATAAAGGCTATCCTACATATGTGGACTATTTTAGAGATAAAGCCTTGGTAATATCAAGTTCGGCAGAACTTGCCAATATTACACCCTCTTCTAATTTTAACTATTCTGATATAAACGGCAGTATAAGCATGGATGGAAACGGAAATATGACTGTAAGCGGGTATATACTAATTGAAGGCGGCGATCTAAACATGAACAAAGCAGGCAACCTGAAAAACATTACATATCAAGGCAAGGCCGCAATATTAGTTACGGATAATGTAAACATAAATGTCAATCTTCTCACCCCTGATGCATCAGATTCATTCCCTACCAATTTAATAGGCGTCATGACTCCGAATAATATAACTTTCGCAACGTCTCAAATAGATGTCATGGGCGCCTTTTATGCCGAAGATACTATTACATCCACAAAACAAACCGATGTCGCAGGCGCTTTCGTGTCAAATTACTTCGATATGGGTAATGAGGTGCCAAAGATATATAAAGTCCCTTCATTAATAGACCATCTCCCTGAAGACTTTATTGGCACAGGTAGTGTATGGATCACTGAAACCCTTGCCTGGCAAGAGCTGTAACGCCTTACTACACAAATAGTTAAGGCAATCATTCCTCAATCTCAAAAATTTATTTGACAAGTTTAGTTAGGTATGCTAATATTTAGTTAGGCGAACTAAATAACCAAGGAGGCCTCTATGGCCACTATCGATGAAATAACCCATGAAATTTCTATCATGCTGCCCAAACTCATGAAAGGTGCAAAAAGCAGTTTTCTCTCAAAGAGCAATATCTCAAGCGCCCAAATGATAATGCTTGTCTCAATCCATGACCATGGACAGTGTAAAGTCAAAACTTTGTCTAAGGAACGCGGCATCTCCCCTCCTACTACAACAGGTCTAATAGATAGATTAGTACGCTCCGGATATGTTAAAAGAGATTCTTCTTTAGAAGACAGGCGAGTAGTCATGGTCTCTCTTACAAAAAAAGGCGATAAGATGGTGCACGATTTCCTGCGTACAGTACAGGACAGATGGAGAAATATTTTAAAAAAGCTTTCCACGAAAGAACAAGAGCAATACTTAAATATACTACGAAAGATTGTCGGAATATTATCAGAGAAAGAAGGTTAATATAAATGAAACGTCTCTCAGCTATTTTTATAACAATAAGTTACTTATTTCTCTCCTTCTCCGGCAATGCATTCTCTCAAGAGACGGAAAAAAGTATAGTTATTTTTATATCAGCTGACGATGCAAGACTGATTGCTATAAACAATAACCTTGATATAAAACTTGCCCGGTTGGATTCAAAAATAAAAGGCACTGAGTTAAGTTATAAAGAAGCTGCCTTTGATACAATCTTAAACGGTGACATAGGTTATACCAGGGACGAAAGGAAAAGCTCTTCACCTTTTGCCGGTTCAAAAAGCATGACAAATGATTACAATATAGGCCTTGATAAAAAACTTAAAACCGGGACTGACATAGAGCTGGATTTTACAAATAAAAGAGAGTGGTCGGATTCTTCATTTGTTACGGCCAATCCATACCATGAATCTGAAATAGGGATTAGCCTGACTCAGCCAATAGCTAAAAATTTCTTCGGCCTAATCGACCGCGGTAATGTAGAAACAGTCAAATGGGAGATAAAAAATGCCGAGTTGGATTCGTATATAAAGATCGAGGATTCTATAATCTCAGTTGAAAAGGCCTATTGGAAACTGGTACTCTCACAGGAAGAATTCAGGATAAAAAAAGATATGCTGAAAAAGGCTATTCGACTATTCAATCAATATCGCAGAAAACTTAAGATAGGACTTACAGAAACAGGTGAGGTATTGGCAAGTGAAGCCAATATGCACATAAGAAAAAATGACCTTTTAATGGCTGCAAATGAATTAAAATCAGCTGAGGAACTCTTAAAGATACGGTTAAACATAAAAAACGATATTAAGTTATTCGCAACTGATAAATTGCTCGATACGAAATCCGATGTCGATCTAATAAAAAGTTTAAACAGGGCCTTTAAAAATAGGCGTGATTATATATATAAAAAGAATGAGGTAGAGGTCGAAAACATAAATCTAAAAATGAAACGAAATTCGCTGTATCCAGAGATAGATCTAAAGGCCACATTCGCGACGAATGGGCTTGATTCTAAATACTATAATGCCATTGAGGGCATATCCGAAGATTCAAATCCTAAATATTATATCGGCGTAGAATTCAGTTATCCCCTTGAAAACAATGAAGCAAAAAGCCTGCACGAAAAGGCGTCACTCAAAAAAACAAAGGCGATTGTAAATCTACAGAAGACTGAAAGGCAGATCTTCTCCGATATAGACGAAAATCTCAGGAAGGTGTCTGTCAACGAGTCAAATACGAAAAATATGCAACGGGTAGAAAATCTCCAAAAAGGGAAACTCTACCTGGAAGAACAAAGGTTCAAATATGGACGCTCGAATTCCGATACATTGATACGATACCAAGAAGATGTCTTAAATGCAAAGCTTCTGACAAAAAAGGCATATTTTGATTATAAGACTTCTATTCTGGATTTATTAGGGGCCGAGGATAATTATCTGAAAAATATAGGATTGGAGTAAAAATTTATCATGAGTCTACCGCGTTTCAGCGTAAATCAATCCCTCTTCGTAAATCTAGTCTCGATTATTATCATAATAATCGGCCTAATAGTAGTGCTGGGCACGAATAGGGAAATCTTCCCCAATGTTGATTTCGATATGGTAAGTATTGTCACTGCCTACCCGGGCGCTACCCCTCTCGATGTTGAAAAACTTATCACGGTACCAATCGAAAAAGAGCTTAAAGAAGTGGATGGCATAAAAGAAATAAAATCCTCTTCTTCTTCAGGTGCCTCTTTCATTACAATAAAACTTGACCCTGATGAACGAGACAAGAAAAAGGTAGTAAATGACATAAAAAGTGCCGTAGACAGAGTAAAGGATTTACCCAAAGATATCTATGAAGACCCTGTTGTAATAGAAATCAGTACAAGGCAATATCCAATTATCGAGGTCTCTTTATCAGGAGAGATAAGTGAGAGAAAATTACAATATTACGCTGACGGGCTTGAAGATGAACTTGAAGATATAGATGGGGTAGCCAAAATACAAAAATCCGGCTATCGTGACAGAGAAATTCAGGTTATAGTAGACCCTGAAAAGATGCACGAGCGTTATGTCTCATTTGACGAGATTGAAACTGCCCTTTCATCCCGGAATATCAGTATACCTGCAGGGGAAATCAATACAGAAACTACGGAATATAGTATCCGTACAACCGGTGAATTCTCAAGTGCCCAGGAAGTAGAAAATATAATTATAAGGGCGAATGACTCGGGAAACTGGCTCAGGATTAAAGATGTAGCAACGGTTGAAGACAGTTTTAAAACAGAAGATATCTTAAATAAGACTTTTGGTACGCGGTCCATTAATTTGATCGTAGTAAAAAAAGAATCCGGGGATGCCATTACTATAGTCGATAAAATCAAAAAGGTATCTGATAGCTTTCTGAAAAACTGTCCAGATCCCCTTGAAATCTCTTATGTAAATGATTATTCATTTTTTGCAAAAAGAAGGCTTAATGTTTTAAGAAACAATGGTTGGGCAAGTTTAATCCTCGTAATCTTTTCTGTCCTGCTCTTCTTACAATGGCGAGTCTCAGCTATGACCATAATCGGTATACCTATAGCATTTCTTGCTACATTTATAGTAATGGGTCTAATGGGGACAACTATTAATCTAATAAGTATGTTCGGCCTTATTATAGTCCTTGGTATGCTGGTAGATGACGGGATTATCGTCAGTGAAAATGCATATCGGTATATGGAACAAGGCTTGCGACCGCGCGAAGCAGCTGTTAAAGGTGCAGAAGAAGTTACAAGGGCAGTAACAACTGCAGTCTTTACTACCATAGCTGCATTTTCACCCCTCCTCTTCATGACAGGGCTTATAGGTAAATTTATCAGAGATATCCCTACTGTATTAATTATCGCTCTTTTGGCCTCACTCGGAGAGGCACTTATAATATTACCCAGCCATTTAGCTGATTTTGTAAAAATAAAATATGACCCCCAAGGAAGGCCTATCGGGATATCAAAAGATAAACCTTGGTTTAAAAAATTTGTCAGATTTTACACAAGAGTGGTAAATGCTGCGATTAGGAGAAAATATAAAGTCTTGATAGGCTTTACGATTGCGTTAATATTATGTTTTATTGCCGCATTTGGTCTTATAAAATTCATACTCTTCCCTAGCGCCGGCATAAATTTCTTTTTTATAAGGGGTGAAGCACCTATAGGTACTCCGCTTCAAAAGACAAATGAGCTTATATATCCTTTGGAAAAAATAGTCTCTGAAATTCCTGAAGGGGAAATGGATAGCTTTGTTACCTCTGTAGGTAGCACTGCGGAAGACCGGCACGATCCATTCGCAGGACAGGCGCCTCATCTAGTACAAATAACCGTATACCTCCCTCCTGAACAAGATAGGACCAGAAATGTGGACGACATTATAGATGAGGTTAGAGAAAAGGCTAAAGATATTAAAGGATTTACAGAACTAAGATTTGACAAGCCTCAAACTGGGCCGCCTGTAGGAAAAGCTGTAGAGGCTAAAATAAGAGGTGAGAACTTTGAAACCCTCGATACAATTGCTGCAGAATTTATGGATTATTTAAATACCATAGAAGGCACACAAGACGTAACATGGGACCATAAGCCAGGTAAAGAAGAGATACGTATAAAGGTTAACCACGATAAAGCTACTTTAGCCGGCCTTAATGTAGTACAAATAGCAAAGACTGTCAGATCCGTCTTTGAAGGGAGTATTGCCACTAAAATAAAGCCTGTAAAAGCTGAAGAGGAAACTAATGTTACGATTATGTTTCCGGAACACCTTTCCAATGATATCACTATCTTTGAAAATATATTAATCCGCAATAAATATAATAATCTTATCCCACTTATGAAGGTTGCAGAGATAGAAACAGTGCCTGGTACTACGACCATACACCATCTAGACGGAAAACGGGTAGTAACTGCATCAGCTAATGTGGATACAGATCAAACAACCTCACTAAAAGTCAATAAACTCCTTGAGAAAAAATTCAAGGATCTGCGGCAGCGATACATCGGGTACTCGGTAAAATACGGCGGAGAACAAGAAGAGACTATAGATTCGCTAAAAAGCCTTTTAAAGGCATTCTTCTATGCCTTTCTTATAATATATCTAATCCTATCATCGTCTTTTAAATCTATTGTTCAACCCTTAATTATAATGTTCGCTATTCCATTCGGGCTTATCGGTGTAGTAATTGCCTTTCTAATACACGGTATACCGTTATCA
>JAHJHC010000011.1 GCA_018824145.1 Candidatus Omnitrophota bacterium
GTATGCATCAAAATTTATAATATCGATACCTGTCTCTGTAAGAAGAGACCAGTCTGTATTTCCGCAACAATGGACTCCACTTAAGGCAGCTTTCGAATGTATCTTATCTATAAGAGCGCTCAACATCAATATAACATCTTGTCTGGCAATATGCACATAACTGGAACCAAAGCTTGTGAGATACGGCTCATCTATAAATATAATAGTATTCTTAGAAACACTTTTTAATTTGTCTATCTGATATGAGATCTTTATCTCCAGAAGTTTAATAAGGGCCTCTTTCAGGGTATCATTATATATGATGGGTTTTCCTTTTTCATCGACAACGCCAAGCCCAAAACTAAAAGGGCCTGTCACGTGGCCCTTTACGCAATCCGCATTGAATTCTTTCGCGACATCAAGGAATGCGTAAAATCCTTCTGCAAAATCTCTTGTAAAGCCAAATGCACTGTAATCTTCCGATAGATATGCCTCGTATAAACTGCCCAAACCTTCGCTTAAATCTTTAGTAGTATCTATATAGATCTTCCTTTTCTTCTCGTCTATGACAAGCGAAGGCAATCCCTGTGCAAACTGGACATACATATTCTCTTTGAAACTTCTTTTCGGAAGTTGCGGCCAAAAAGGTATATCAACCTTACTGCATATACCCTTAATAGTCCCTTTTGCATCAAGATAAGGTAGGCTACCTATTCCAGTTGTAGAAAAATTCCCCTTGATTCTCATAATATCTTATTTTAACACCTCAATAAACAATGGTCAACTCGTACCGTTTGCTATTTAATTCTTCTCTTATCTACCGGGGGACACTTTTAATCTTAAATTTGGGGACACTTTGATAGCTAAATTCGCAAACGGTACAACTTTAGTTCGATTCTAAATCTTTGCCTAGCTCTTTTACTGTGTAGATACGTGTCAACCGGCCTTGTGTATTATATCTATAAATCTTTGCATTATCCCTATCCAAAAAATACATCACATTACTCTCTCCTGAAAAGGCGATACTGGAAGGGAGCGTGGATTGGCCTATCGCATTTCTTGAAGATGACGAAAATAAAATCCAGGCGAAAAGGAAGCCTATTATAAATATTACAATTCTATTTTCCTTAACCATTTTATCCTCCTTTTATCTCTATTTTTATGATAAGGCATTACACCTAAAGCTCTTACACCTGAAAGCTTCTCTATTATTTCGGGATTTGTCTTGATAGATAAATCTTTTTTAATTCGAGTAGTATAATTAAATATAATCCCTGCTATTTCTATACCATTTTTGTTAAGTATTTCTATAGTGAGAAGCGTGTGATTTATTGTGCCGAGATTGGGCCTGGAGACTATAATAACCGGTAATTTCATTTTTAAAATCATATCCAGCACATAAAATATTCTTCTGCCTGTTTTAGATATAGGCACCATTACACCACCTATCCCCTCTACTATCATCATATCATTATCTGCGTTTAACTTTCTGAATCTCTTCCCTATAATCCGTAAATCTATCTTCTGATTTTCCATGATACTTGCGACCAAAGGGGCAAGCGGCAATTTCATTGACACAGGATTTATATAATCCATCGGATCTTTTGAAGAGGAGGCCTTCTTTAAAAGAACTGCATCTCTACAGAGCTTTTTAACCCCTGTTGCCACAGGTTTCATCACTCCTACCTTGAGACCTTTTTCTGAAAATAGTTTCGCAAGACAATACGCAACCTCTGTCTTCCCCACGCCGGTATCAGTACCTGTTATGAAAAATCCCTTCATGATCTGATTTTCCTGAATGCCTCTATCGCTCTATCTATATGATCGTTACTATGTGTCGCCATTAAAGATACTCTAATCCTACACTTATTTTTAGGCACTGTCGGCGGTCTAATGCCCGGGGCATAGATGCCATTATTCAATAAACTTTCTGATGCCTTCATAGTAGAAGAAACATCTCCTGTAGAAACCGGGATTATTTGGGTCTTTGTATCCATAATATCAAAGTCTAGCCCAACGAGGGCATCGCGAAGTCTGCTGACATTAGACCATAATCTCTCTCTTAAATCAGTGCCCCTTTCTGCTATCTCTATGGCCTTAATGCACCCACCAACTATTGCAGGCGGAAGTGCAGTGGAATATATAAAAGACCTGGCCCTATTGCGGATATATTCTATTAATGATAGAGGGCCTGCTATAAATCCTCCAAGATTCCCAAAGGCCTTACTAAATGTCCCCATCTGAATATCAACACCTTTATCTATACCAAAATATTCGCATGTCCCCTTTCCAGTCTTACCAAGGACACCTGTAGCATGGGCATCATCTAACATTAAAATAGCGTTAAATCTTTGTGAAATCTTTATGATTTCGGGGAGTGGAGCTATATCGCCATCCATACTAAAGACACCGTCAGTAATAATAAGCCTTCTCTTATACCCGGATGCATTTTTCAAAATATCCTCTAATCTCTCAAGATTCCTGTGAGGATAAACCCTTAACATTGCATTGCTCATACGAACTCCGTCTATAATACTGGCATGGTTCAATTTGTCGCAAACCACAAGATCTCCTTCACCTACCAATGCACTGATTGTGCCGACATTTGCCATATATCCTGCGGGAAACAGGATTGCGGACTCCGTACATTTAAAATCAGCTATCTTCTGTTCCAATTTTTCGTGTAAAAACATATTCCCGGAAATAAGCCGCGATGCGCACGAACCTGCGCCAAACTCCTGCGATGCCTGAACCTGTGCCTTGATTACCTCTGGGTGATTAGCCAAACCTAAATAATTATTTGAAGAAAAAAGAACATATTCCCTATTATCAATAACTACAATAGGCCCCTGCATACTATCAATCCGCTTCATGTCCCTAAAAAGCCCATGCCTCTTCAACTCTTCCAGTTCTTGCCGTAATAATGTATCTAAATTGACCATAAATTAGAGCTATCTAGGCTAGCAGTGTGCAGTTTTCAGGGACGCAAAATTTTCCCAGCGTGAAAATTTTGCTCTGTTTTTGTGCTCGCTCGTCTTTCTGCACTGGGTAGGCCTGAAAAAAGATCTTTATTTTGCGAAACATAAAATCTTGCATAACTAAGAAGACTGCCTGTCAAAATA
>JAHJHC010000090.1 GCA_018824145.1 Candidatus Omnitrophota bacterium
ATACCTATCCCTATCATAGCCCACAATGAGTCTTTGTATAAATCAGGATCGGAGAAAAAAAACATTATGTTTCGATTTGGTTTTTTAGCCAAGTCGATCTCGCGATATAAAATCGACCTTTCTCCTTTCCAATCCAAAAAAAACTCTCTAACCGGCATGGATTCCACATCATAGGCTGCATATCTAAGAAACCAGTCTTTGAGTTCTGTAACATCATATCCCTGTCGTTTAGCTATATTGGCGATCTCATTATCAAAAAAATCTTTGGCGTATTTTTTCCTTTCCTTTTCAGTTTTTTTAATAAAATCGGGCTCTGCTATGACACTGCACCAACCACCTTTTATTATTGACTTTGGTAAATCCTTGGCATAAGTCGAATGCAATGAAAAGTGCCTGTCTATACAATAGAAATTCTTGCTCGCCACCCTATAATCCATTGCACCCTTAACTAAAAAAATGATGAAATACAAAAAAACCGTAAGCTTAATAAACCTAAAAACCATATATTATTTAAAGGAGTTGCTTAACAACCTTTGGCATAACGTCTTTTTCAAGATGCTCCAGACTAAAAGGCTTGGTAATATAATCGATGGCGCCGTATTCCTTGGCCAGATCAATCACTACTTCTTCTTTGACTCCTGTCATCATAATAACCTTGGCATTGCTGCAGATATCTTTTATGCGCCTCAGGACTTCTATACCAGATATGCCGCCCATTTTTATATCCAAAAGTATTATATCCGGCTGTTTTTCTTTTACAATAGCCAATGCATCCTCTCCGTCTTGGGCTGTAAAGACCTCGTATTGCCTCTTCTCAAAAAACAACCTAAGAAAATCACAGGTTGGAAGATCGTCATCCACTATTAATAATTTAACCATATAAGGCGTCCTCCCTCCCTTTTAATTTTCACCCAAATGACGTATTGTGCCAATAGAACGTGGAACTAAAATATCCGCTTTACGCACTTCTTCCTTGTCAGAACTACGGTAATTCAAGTCCATTAACTCCAAAAATTCCACTGTATAGTCTCTTAAGACACCCTGGTATTCGATTATCTTTTCTTCCCGGGGCATTTGCAATATTACTTTCTTGCCTAAATGATTCTCTAATAGCGGCTCAAAAGAGGTATTTAACGCAGAAAATACTCCGGTCTTCATTTGAGAGACATATTTATCCTGGCTGGATAAGACACTGCCCATACCAGACATCTGTTTTGCCCTTCCCATAAATAAATTCACGACCTCCATAACTGAATCCCTTACTGTGGCAAACAGATTCATTATCTTTCTTTTTGTACTCCTTAAAACTCTCTCATAGTACGCGCTATTTAAATAACGACTGCGTCTTTCGTTACTCTTATCATCCAACTGGTCGATATACCGCACGATACATTGAATATTAGGATATTCATTTTTATAAATAATAAAACTAGTCTCGATATGATTATCCCCTTTATCCAAATAAGGCTCCTTGTATTTAAGCTCAAGACCGGTTGCCTCAAGTCTCAATACCCCCCAGATGACCTTGCCGTCTTTTAACTCTATATTTATCAAATCATCCACGAAATCCAGGAGACACTTATCACGCAGTCTGCCTTTTATAAAGGCGCCGATCAAAGTCGAGAGTACAATAAATATTATTGTTATTGTCAATGAATCCATTTGTCATACCCTGCTTTCAATATAACCCCCCTTAAACCTATGTATATAATATACCTTCATTATTATGCATATACAAGGTCAATTTTACTTAATTGTAAATATTATATAGCTTATCAAAATGGACTAAAAAAGGGTCTTCCAATTTCTCAAATGTATTCATATATTCCACAAATTCACTTTCTATGGTCCTCAAATCCTTACCCACGGCATGTGTTAACCACTCCACATCTTCAGACTCCTCAGCAGTCTTCCCGATTAACTTATTCTGATAATCCATAAACTCCTTCGGGTATTTTTCCATTAAAAATGACGCAAATGCCCAGCTTTGCGCGTATAGATCGAGCATAGCCCTCGGATATACCCCAGGGAAACTGCCGATTTTATATGCCATCAGAAATTCCAGGGGATATATCGGGCCTTTCCTCGACATCTCCTGGTACATAAAGAGCCAATTATAATTTTTTGCCCCTATTTCCATGGTTTCACAATATGTTGCTATGCCTTCTGCAAGCCATGAATTACTAGCCTTCATGTCAAGCGGGATATCTTCGCCTTTTTGCATCACCAGTGTCCTTAATAGCTTGGCCTTTTTATTGTAATCTTTTGTCTCAAGAAATTCCTTCTTCTTTTTTACAAGCTCTTCATCAGGGCCTTCAAACCTTGAAAAACCTATACTCTGTAAACCCCAGTTATGAAAGACCTCGTGAGCAAATTCGTGTCTTAATGTAGATAATGTCGAATCCCTGAACATGCCTTTATAATAAGTATAGGCCTCCCAGAATTTATCCTTAATCTTCTTTGCCTGGCCTTCAATAAAGATATGATATCTTTTGTCAACCTGGCCCTCGATCGTATCCACTATCTCGTCAATATCTCTCCCGCTCTCTCCGACCATGCCTTCGAACAAAATCTCTGAAAACTTATCTCCTAATACATTAAATAGATATAGCACCTTATCCTCCGGACTAAAATAACCCGCAACCATCCAGCCAGGGACACCGTCTGCTACGGCATACTCCACAAAATCACCATAGTCATCGAATATTACCACAAAATTCTGCAGCCCTGGTCTCCTATCTTTAAAAAGCGGAAAAAATTCAAGGTAAATATTCGTATAAGTCTCTCTTAAAACCTTTCTGCACTCCCTGACCCACGTAATATATGAATCAGTTATAATAGTAAAATTCCCGTCTTTATAAAACTCCATCTTCGGAAACAGTTCTTTAAGAGAGCTTTCTATCTCCTGGCTTGGTTTATTATCAACTGGTTTAAAAATAAGATATTCGATCTCTGAACGCGCAACATCCTGCTCTATAGATCCTCCGCCTTCTACGGCATAGAGCAAGGTGAGTTTATCTTTAGTGACTCGATTAATCTTTGAGTCCAAAATAGCCCTATTTTTCATCCTTATCACTATATCATTCTCATAAGGCCAATACTGTGAAATCTCTTCATCTGAAAGAGATACCTTTTCTTTTAAGGCATCCTTGGCAGAAGTTATACGGTCCACCAGTTCAACATAAACAATAGTCTCCTCACCTTTCCATTTAATATGATACGCGTCTTCTGTCTTGCGTATCATTTTCCCTACCATTACACTCCCATCCTTAAAATGCACAGCTACCTGGTCATTGTTACCATGTTGCGTTTTATCATTCTTAGCAGAATGAAACGTATTCTGCATCTTACTTCTGGTGCTTTTACACAAGCCATCTAACTTATCAATAGCAGTAAAATGCCCCCTCAACGGCTCCATGTATTTAGACAAAACAACCCCAGCTGCTATAAATATTCCCAGACTTATCAATATAAGTAATAACTTTTTCATCATTGTTTAAGTATACACGAATATTATAAAAAATCAAAACATAAACAACATAACAACGTACAACAACATATAAACGTAAAACGTATGTCATATCTAGATATGATGCTACGCAACCAATTACAATTCAATGTATTGTGTTAATTGCTTATGTTTTTCTAACTTTTTATGAAAGAAAAACCCCTATCTCTGTGTCTTATATACTAGGAGGTGAGGAAATCATGAGCAATATTAGACGTTATAAACAAGATGGATATGTGTATTTTGTAACAACGAATACTTATTCACGGAGAGAAATATTTAGGGAACAATGGGCATGTGAATTTTTAAGGTCGATTATTGCATATTATAAATTTATATTTAAATTTAAGTTGTACAGTTACTGTATAATGCCAGAGCATGTTCATATGATAATTCAAACACTTTCTAAACAATATGACATTTCAACTATAATGAAGGAAATCAAAGGTACTTTTGGAAGGGAATTTAATATATTAATACGCAAGAAAGGTAATATCTGGCAAAGAAAGTTTTATGATTCCGTTATAAGAAACAATCGAGATCTTATCGTAAAAATTAACTATATATTTGAAAACCCCGCAAGAAAAAACATAGTAAAAAATCCGACACAATATGAATTCTCAAGCGCAAGAAGTTATCTCTTAGGACAAAATGATTATATTACAGATATTTATAATTAACCGATTAACAGAACTATATATAGTTATAGATGTTACGTACCAACATATCTAGATATGCCTTACTATTTACTATTACTATTTCCAAATGGTGGTTTTCTTCAGTCTATTTTAAAATCCCTGAAGCGTCAATTCTCTCTTCTCTACTGTACGGCCGATTGTCGACACACGGAGGCAAATTATTTCCTTCTTTAAATGCCAATTTGCGTTTGAATTTTATTATCTCTACTATTTCAGGATCAAAGACATGGCGTCTTATCTTATTCTCTGCGAAAGAGAGCGGTTCCTGCTTCTGGTCAGCATCACTTTTACTTGCCTCCTGAACTTCCCCGTCATCTATTTCCTTATCGGATTCCTCATTTAATTCCTCCTGGTTTTCTGTTGTGTCAGGAGATTTTATATCTTCATTATCAACTTCTTCCTTGTTTGTCTCTTTGACTAGTTCTGGATCAGCATTTTCATCTTCTTCAGCTTCTTCTTTCCCGCTAGTCTCCTCTACATCTTCATCTTCTTCAACTGTTTCCTCGCTCCGGACAGGCTCAGGTTCAATAAATGTATTGACCTGGGTTCCAGGTAATTCTGCCTCAGCAACCTCCACAGCCTCCTGTACGTCGATAATCCCGTTACCCAATAATCCCTCATATCCAATCACTGGATCAGCTGTCTGCATTATAATACTAGTAACCTCAGCAATTGAAAGGTCTGGGTTTACTGAAAGGAGTCGCGCTACTAAACCAGCTACCATAGGAGCAGCCATAGAAGTCCCGCTTTGTGCAGTATAACTGCCATTGAGATACGTACTGTAAATATTAACTCCAGGCGCACAGATATCTACCCAGGAACCATAAGTAGAAAAGTTTGCCTTTTGATAATAACTATCTAAGGCAGCCACAGAAATAACATCTTCATACGTGGCTGGGTATACTAAATCTTGAGTATTGTAGTTACCTGCTGCAGCTACAACTACTACACCATGCTCAACTGCATACTGTACGGCATCTCTTACTACTTGAGAAGATTCCAGCGAACCAAAACTCATATTCAATACCTGTGCTCCGTTATCCACGGCATAGATAATGGCCTCAGCTATATCAAAGGTTTCTAAACTCGGTCCTACACCAGCTCGGACAGCCATAATCTCAACATTACCTCCTACAGTAAGACTTATGCCTGCTACATGAGTACCGTGGCCATAGGTATCCTCAGGAATATTATCATCGCTAGCAAAATCCCATCCCATATAGTCATCTATGTAACCGTTCCCGTCATCATCTATCCCATTCCCAGGGATCTCGCCAGTATTAGTCCATAAATAAGGAGAAAGATCCGGATGATCGAGATCTAAACCTGTATCTATAATAGCAATAACGATATTGTTATTACCCTGCGATAAATTTGATGCATTAATCATATTCAAATAGTTTCCAGGTGTCAATATTGGGTCAATAATAGGTGGCACAATAGGAACAGGTGGTACTATTGGAACTGGGGGTAATATCGGTGGAGGCGGTGGCAGCGTAGGTGGCAATGTTGGTGGTAACGGTGGTAGTGGCGGCAACACTGGTGGCAGCGGCGGTAATGCTGGCGGCAATGGCAGCAGCGGCAAAGTCAATTGCGGCGGCAACGGCGGTAATGTCGGTATTGGCGAAGGTAAAAGCGGGAGAGGAGTCACAGGCGCCGGAGGTGGAATATAATAAGATGGTGGCGGCAATCTAGGGATTGAAGGAATTATAGGTATAGACGGTATAATAGGTAAATAAGGATTGAAAAAGACATCCATGTATTCCGGCTCTACAGGATTTTGGTCAAGACTATTGATATTAATAGGGGTCTGATTTAATCTCTCTTTTTTCTCTATCTCTGGCTCTATTATATTACTTGTTGATAAAACTACTTGAGGGTCTTCCTCTATTGGCTCGTCAGAAGCATTTATAGATTCATTCCTTCTTGCAGTACTATGCAATCTAAGAGATAAGCGCCACTTCAATAATGGTTCCCAAATCCATGATGATTCCATCCAGTCTGATATAAAACTTGAACTAATATCCCTTAACCAAATCCAATGGCCATCCAAAAAAATCCTTTGGCTTTTCACTTCATTAACAGAATAAATATAATTCGGTTCTGCAAAGACAACTCTCCCGTCCTTTAAGAGAAGCTCCGCGCCCTCTAATACATCGACTGAAGGAGGAATTTCCACCTTGTAAATAGACATGCGTTCAACTACATGTAATATTTTACAATCTTTACTAGCAATAAATAAGTCTATCTCTTCTCTTGAAAGGTCTGCACGGAATTTTACAAGCAATTGTCCAGGGACCCACTCAGGGCTTTCATTTACATTATTGGTTATAGATATATTATTAGATGCGAAAGAATAATTTACTACTGTTAGGTTAATCATAAAACAAACTAAGATTATTGAGATAGCCCGTGAATAAATTGAATGCTGTTTAAACATGGCCTTACCCTCCCATTATTATTACAGCTTCAGAACCAAACTTCAGCAACACTTAAGTAAATATTTTTAAATCTCTATATTAAGTATAACATAAATATATATGCTATGCAAGCATTTTTAATTAATCATGTAATGGGTGAATTTAAAGGTGATTTTGTTATTCCCGTGGAACTTGTCCCCGCGAAAGCGGGGATGGCAGACTTTCCTTAACCGTCTCTTACAATGAGGTAGTATAAAAATATAACTGAAACAACAAAAATAACACCTATTCTCACGAGCAAAGGATCAAAAGTCCCGCCGACTCCGGCAATGGCCTTTTCTATAAAACCTTCCAATTTGGTACTAGCTAATAGAATCGCGCCTATTATTAAACAAAAAGAGAACGCCTTTTTGGTCTGCCAAAACCTTAACAATATGAAAAATAAGATAAGTAGCCCTACCCAGAATAACGGGTTAAGGAAAGAAAATTGAAAATCTCTTAGGTCTTTAAGGTACGGTATGCAACTAGCTTTTAATGCGTCAAAATCTATATTTAGATTCATCTCAACACTCCTTTGTAAACTTCTTCAGGTAATTGAAGGTAATATCTCGCTTCTTCTATTTTACCATACTTTATACAGCCATTTCCATATATGTTACATTTTTTCTCTAATTCCTGAATAGCGGAATTCATTTGCTCCTCATCAAGTCCGCCGGACTTGATGATTTTTAGGATCGAATGTATCCTGAATTTATCCATGCCTTGTCTATAAATAAATGAGGCCTGGTCTATTCTTCCCCCATCTTTTAAAGTGAGCCCCTTATCTATAAGGAGAAACGGATACTTATGACTTACCCTCAACCAAAAATCATAATCCTCACAGCACCTAAGGCCTTCGTCAAATAGCCCTACTTCATCAAAAAGCCCCCTGCGAATCATTACTGTAGACATGCTAACAACGCATAGCGGCAAGCAATTATCAAAAATATATCCGTGGAATTTTCTATGCCTGTGTTTTTGATTCAATAGTTTTCCGTTTTTATACCATATTTCTTGAGTATGTGAAACAAGATAAGAAGGGTTCTTTTGCATCCTATCTATCTGCAGCGCTAATTTTTCCCTGTCCCACCAGTCATCTGAATCAAGAAATGCCACAAATTCTCCGCCAGAGGAGCGTATGCCAAGATTACGCGCTGCTGAAGGCCCTTTATTGGACTGCTTTATGTATGTCAAGCGGCCTGTAAAATCAGCCACTAGACGGGCCGTATCATCCCATGAACCGTCGTCAATAACGATTAGCTCAAAGTCCTGGTATGTCTGGCTGAAGACAGATTCTATTGCCTTTTTTAATAGTCCCGCACGATTAAAGGTTGGGATGATTACGCTGATCATTTGTACTTTTCTATAAGTGCGTATACGGTTTTCCAGGCGCGGCTATTTGATATCCTTTTAGGGATATTTTTTATATAACGGAGAAATCTGTCCCAGTGAAATTCATGTTCGTAAACCGTGTAATCAAAACCTCTTCTCACCTCTTCTTTTTTAGGGCTCTCCCACGTGCCACTCTTAAATAAGACAAATAAAAACAAGAAGAACAAAAAGAGTGCGATAAACAGTTTTTTCATATCTTTTTCCCCTTTTTCAATACGTCTCCATGTATTTTCTTTTTCTCACGCAACAACCTGGATATATTCTTCTGTCTGCGAGTAATTTTCTGCTTCATCTTTTCCTCATTATTCTATCCTGATATTGCCTGTGCTTCCAAGTATCGAAATGGTCTTGGCATTGCCTTGCCTGTCAGTTATCGTGACTGAGCCTGAAGCGCCTTCTATTGCACCGGTTGAATAGAATATAACTCTATCATCCTCAAAAGTTATTGGATCGGATTCTTTTTCATCCTGAATTTCAAACTTTATTGAACTCGGCAAATCGCGTTTCCTTTCAAAAACCTTTCCCTCAGAATCCTCTATCCAATACTGGCTGTTCTCTACATCAAAAACAACAGAATATTTTTTTCTATATGTAATGGCATTGCTCTTCGCGACACGTAACGACGCCAGTATGGCCCTGGAAGCAGTCTTTATCCGAAGCCCTTTGCCGAATTGCGAAGTGAACGGCACAGAAATCCCAAGGAGCATCGCTATAATAGCCAACACCACCAGCATTTCGACGAGGGTAAAACCAGCCCTACCAATTATTGACATCATCTTTTTCACTTCCGTCGCCTTTCCCGTTAGGGCCCAATGAATACAAGTCATAAAAATATTCGTTATGCATTCCCGGATTTACGTAAACAAAGGCATTACCCCACGCGTCAACATACTCACCATTCTCATTAAGTTCTTTTTCTTTAATATTCATATAAGGCCCGTTCCAATCAAGGTCACCTGGATCATTCTTTAATGCACTGACCAGATTCTTACTGCCAGACTGTGGGAATACACCCAAATCTGATTCATACATACTTATTGCTGTTTCAATCGTAGCTAGCTGGGCCTTTGTTTTTGTAACCGCACCCCGTTTCCTTGCCTGCTGGGCACCGCTCACTACCATCCCTGCTAATATCGTGATAATAGCAATGACGACTAAGAGTTCAATGAGTGTGAAACCGTTTTTCTTCATGTATACACCTCGTTTTAGCTTAAGCTATTACCCATACTCCTTTGTCTCCCTCAACACCTCTTCAAGACTAGTCACACCTTCTTTAATTTTAGCTATGGCATTTTCGCGTAATGTTTTCATACCGCCTTCCCGAGCAGCATTTCGAATCGCTGCAGAACTGGCGCGCCTGATTACCAACTCCCTTGTTTTATCATCCATAATCAATAATTCATATATACCGATACGGCCTTTATATCCTGAGCTATTACACTCTGAACATCCTTCGCCTTTATAAAACTCTATCTGCCTAGCATCCTCATCTGAAATGCCTAGTTCAGATAATTCGTGTTTCAACGGCTTATATGCCTTTTTACATTTTTGGCATATCACCCTTAAAAGCCTCTGTGCAATAACTGCCCTGAGAGTAGACCCTATTAAGTAAGGCTCTATTCCCATATCCATAAGTCTTGTTACTGCACCCGGGGCATCATTAGTATGCAGGGTACTGAAAACCAGGTGCCCGGTTAAAGCAGATTGTATAGATATCTGGGCTGTCTCCGAATCCCTTATCTCGCCTACCATCAAAATATCAGGGTCCTGCCTTAACATATGCCGTAATGTCTTTGCAAATGTAAGTTCTATTTTAGGATTAACCGCTATCTGTATAATACCCTCTATATCATACTCGACAGGATCTTCAGCTGTGATAATTTTAAACTCTACTTTATTTATCTCTCGCAGACATGAATATAAGGTCGTGGTCTTCCCGCTGCCCGTAGGCCCTGTGGTCAACAAAATCCCATTCGGCCTGTGTATGACCTTTCTAAGGTTTGATTTGATAACATCCTCCATCCCAAGCTGGTCTAACGACAGGCTCACTACGCTCTTATCTAAGACCCTCATAACAATACTCTCGCCATAGAGAGTCGGAAGAGTAGATACGCGAAGGTCAACACCCTTACCGCCGATATCCATCATGATCCTGCCGTCTTGCGGGAGCCTAGTCTCAGCAACATCCAAATTCGCCATGACCTTTATTCTGGAACCTACTGCAAGAGACAGGACTTTTGGCGGATGGGCAGCATCATAACAGACACCGTCTATTCTATACCTTATCTTATAATCCTTCTCAAATGGTTCAAAGTGTATGTCTGAGGCCTTTTCTCTTATTGCCCTTAAGAGTATCATATTTAACAATTTTACGACCGGTGCCTGTTGCGCGATCTCTTTCAGTTTATCAACATCACCGGTTTCTTTAACAATAGTCTTACTGGATGTCTTTTTTGCCTCATCTATGACATCGCCAAGGGATTCTTCCTCTTCTCCGCCGTAGTAACGCTCGATAGACTTCTTTATATCGCTATCTTTTGCAATAACCATTTTTATACTGAACCCTGTCACAAAGCGCAACTCGTCTACGAGCTTCATATTAAGAGGATCTGAAACAGCGACGACTATAACTCCTTCCTCGACCTTTAGCGGCACTATATTATAAAATTTTGCGGTTGAGGATGATATCTTATTAATAGCACCCCTTTCGATGTTTACCTTGCCAATGTCGACTATCTCTAAACTCAGCCAGTCCGCCACCGTACTCAATAAAACATCTTCGGTTATATACCCATGGCCGACCAAAATCTTAAATATATCTTTCCCTGTCTTTTTTTCCTCTATGGTGGCCTCATCGATGATCTCGGGAGTCAGTAATTTTTTATCGATAAGTTTTTTAAACAATAGGTTGTATTGCACCTTGTCACGCATAACTATTGGGTCACCCTCATTACCTCTTGAATAGTCGTATAGCCCCTCTTGACTTTTTCCAAGCCGTCTTCCTTTAAGGTCCTGAATCCGGACGCTTTTGCGCTCCTCAATATCTCAGAGCTTGGGATATCATTCAAAACCATATCTCTTACCTTATCACTTAATGTCAAAAGCTCAAATATACCAATCCTTCCTTTGAATCCAGTAAAATTACAGCTCGGACACCCTTTGCCTTTAAATAGCTCTAAATCCTTTGTCTCTTCCGGTGTTAAAGAAAGGATCGTTTTTTCCTCTTCACTGATTTTATATGCCTCTCTGCACGAAGGACATATTGTCCTGACTAACCTCTGAGCCAAGATCCCTTGAACCGTAGAAGCAACAAGATAAGGTTTAATGCCCATATCAACTAGTCTGGTAACAGCACTCACCGCATCATTGGTGTGAAGCGTACTAAAAATCAAATGGCCTGTGAGGGCAGACTGTATAGCTATCTGTGCGGTCTCCAGGTCTCTTATTTCTCCGACCATTATAATATCCGGCGCCTGCCTCAACATCGACCTGAGGCCACTAGCAAAGGTAAGGCCGATCTGCGGCTTGACCTGGACCTGATTTATACCGTCCAATTGATATTCAACAGGATCCTCTATGGTAATAACCTTGCGTTCCTTCTGATTTATCCGGCTAAGAGTAGTGTATAAAGTCGTGGTCTTCCCGCTGCCAGTAGGTCCTGTGACCAGTAACATACCATTAGATAGATTTATCAATCTCTCAAAATCCTTCCGCTGGTCCGGCAAAAAACCTAATTCTTCGATCCCTACCAGAAAGCTTGATCTATCAAGTATCCTCATGACAATACTCTCACCATGGATACCCGGTAGGCTCGAGACCCTCAAGTCTAAGTCCTTTTTATCAAACATTATCTTTATCCTACCATCCAGAGGGAGCCTCTTTTCTGCTATATCCATACCCGCCATGATCTTGACTCTACTAATAACCGACCCCTCTAGTCTCATCGGCGGCCCCTGTACCTCATGTAGAATGCCGTCTATCCTGTAACGCACACGGAATTTGGTCTCTAAAGGCTCAAGGTGAATATCACTCGCCCTTCTTTTTACGGCCTCATTTATGATAAGATTCACGAGCTTTATTATTGGGGCATCCTCTCTGGACTTCACCTCTTTCACCTCATCTGAAAGCCTTCCAAAATCAACAGGTTTATCTTCTTTAGATAGGTAAAACTCTCTTAATGCCTGATCCAAATCCTTAGTTCTAAGTAATTCCAGCTCCACACTCATCCCGACTATCTTTTCAATATTCAAAGCTGCAAGAAAATTCAAGGGGTCATCAGTACCCATGAGGAGCTTATCGGTTTCATGTTTCAATGGGATTATCCTATGAGATAATGCAATGTTCGAAGGCAGGAGATTTGCTGCTTTCTTTTCTATCTTACGGAAGTCTACAGCGATGGGCAAAATGCCTATTTGTGAAACAAGGGTCTTACCTACATCCTGGTTCGAAAGATACCCCAACCTGACAAATACACTAGCCAGCCGTTCTTTGGTCTGGCCTTGCTCTTCAAGGGCATGAGCTATTTGCTTATTGTCCAAAAGACCTATGTTTTTCAGAACTTCTTTTACGATGTCTTGTTTTTTCATAAGACAAGTTCTCAGCTTTCTATAATAGGAGATCCCCCACCACTTTGCAAGGATAGCTAAGTCCTTGCAAAGTGGTGGGGGATAAGTTCGGGCAGATAAGTTACGTCAATCAAAGATTGACGTAACTTATGCCCTTACTTATTTATCAAACTCGCAAAATATCCCGCGCCAAAGCCGTTGTCAATATTTACGACGCTAACACCAGGTGCACAACAGTTCATCATAGTCAATAAAGGCGCTAAGCCCTTGAAACTAGAGCCATACCCTACGCTAGTCGGGACTGCTATAACAGGCCTGTCAGTAATACCTGCGACTACACTCGCAAGGGCCCCTTCCATACCAGCAACCACAATGATGACATTTGCCTTTGAAATTTCAGTAAGCCTATCGAACAGACGATGGATACCGGCCACACCTACATCATAAACCGTCTTTACCTTATGCCCCAAAACATCCAACGTCAACCTCGCTTCTTCAGCTACAGGGATATCGCTAGTGCCTGCAGTGAGAATCAAAACTTTCCTTTTGGTCTTTCGGATCTTTTTCTTTAAATAAATTATCCTTGCCAGCTCATTGTATTTCAATTTCGGGTAGGCCTTTTTTAAATATCCGTATAAGGTTTTACTGGCTCTGGTTAATAAGATATGTTTGTCTCTTTTCAGGACATCCTTGAGTATCTTTTTTATATGTTCTGGTTTTTTGCCTTCACAATACAAAACCTCGCCAAAACCCTTGCGAAGAGATCTGTGATAGTCTAACCGCGCAAAATCCAAGTCTTTATAAGGAAGGTCTTTGAGCTGCTGGTAAGCCTTGTGTACGGTAATCTTCTTAGCATGCAACTCTCTTAATAATTGTTTTATTGACTGCTGGGAATCCATTTTTACGCAAATCTTATCTAAAAATAAAATATAGCGTGATTGCGATCATAAAGAAGGCATAGATATAAAAATCGTTAAAATAGAAGAAATCTTTTATTCGGTCGGAGACAGTGCCGCAGGGACGAGACGCATGTCTTTTTTCTTTTGAGCTATATAACTTCGCCCCTGCCTTATTAGAAGGTATCTTTTGACGATAAGAATTCAACTCGTCCACGCGGAATCTCGTGTAAAGCCCACCTATCTTGTAAGAATTGACCTTGCCATTATCAACGATCTCGTACAATTCGCTTTCCGAGACCTTTAAATAATCAGCCGCTTCTTCAGGAGTCAGGAATTTCTTCATCACTTATTTCACTTTTTCTTTCGCTATCCATTCATCAATCGTTGACCTGTCAAATCTCCATTCATTACCTTCTTTAAATGCAGGGATCTTCCCGGAATCTGCCCAGCTCAAGATATCCGAAGATTCCAATTCCAAATAGCTCGCCAGCTCGTCAACATTAAGAGTAAATGCATCTTTACCTGTATAGCTCAACATCTGACACTTTCCCTGCAAGATAGCCCCTGGTTCCACGCTCAAAACAGGTGTCTGGATGTTGCCGACAATATGAGCGTGTGAACAAAGTTTCAATTGTTTCTTGGCAATGATATTTCCTGTAATCTTTCCCCCTACAATTATTTCCTCGCCATTTATATCCGCACGGATAGAGGCATTCTCTCCTATGGTAAGGCTACCTTTTGTGTCTAAATTACCTTCGAAGCTCCCATTTATCCTGAGGTTTACAGGATCCTTAAATACAAGTGTTCCCTGCATGCTGGCATCAACATCTAGAATTTTCTGCTCAACCCTATCATCCCGTCTAGCCATTTTTCACCCCCCTTATTTAAAATACTTTATATTTAGATATTAATTTTACGTAATACATGAAGCGCCATCAAAACAATAACAGTCGTTATACAAGCTGCCATGTAAAAACCACAACCCACTGCCAACCCTATACCTGAAACAACCCACAAACTGGCAGCTGTCGTAAGGCCTGTGATGGATACCCTGGAACGAATAATCGTACCTGCACCCAAAAATCCAATACCAGTTATTACTCCTGCTGCAAGCCTGGCTGGATCTACTTGCACACCTCTGGCCACATATAGCTCGAATAAATAAAGGGACGTAAGCATTATAAGCGTAGACCCAAGGCAAACAATGATATGAGTTCTAAAGCCAGCTGTTTTCTTGTTATGTTTTTCTCTCTCTAAACCTACCAGTCCCCCTAATATCGCCCCTGTTATCAACCGTATAGCTATCTGTATATTATCTATCATATCTTTCCTCCTATGTGTACTATTTTTGACGACAAGTTACAACATTGAGAATTTCCGAGAGGAGGTTTTTCACGAATTGAAAATTTAGCCTTTTATGGAACATTTTGGCGGTTTATTTGCCACATTCTATGAGGCAAAAAGGGCGGAAACTGTTCGAAGCCGACACAATTTTTGTGTCGGCAAGTTTTTCCGCCCCCGTCAAAATGTGGAATAAAAGGCGGTCCCATATGAACATCTTAGTCCATAATGGGAAAATTTTCAGCTGAGTGAAAAACCTCCTCTCGGGAAAAAATTAAATACCATCTATTCTTTTCAAATATTATAACATTTCCACCTAGTTATACGCCTATACATCATAGCGCTGCTGTAATATCTAAACCAGATTCAATTCCTTTCTTATATAGTCTATAAGCAACGCCCGCTACCATTACGGCATTATCCGAACATAAATCAATCGGCGGGAAATACGCCTTAAAACCTCTAAACATAGACTCTCTTGTAATCATCTCTCTGAATCTGGAATTCGCGCTTACCCCTCCTCCGATAACAAGGGTCTTTATCTTATATTTTTCCATGGCCTTTATGGAATTTTTTACAATGACACTCAATGCTGCCTCCTGGAAACTTGCAGAAATGTTTCGTGTTTCGTGATCCGTGATCCGTGCCCCGTACGAAAATCTTCGATTTCGTACGGGGCGTGATCCGTTATCTTTTACATAGTATAAAACCGCGGTTTTAATGCCGCTGAAACTGAAATCAAGACTGCCATTTATAGGCCTGCATATAAATCTGACAGCGTGAGGATTGCCTTTTTTAGCGAGCCTGTCTATCACTGGCCCTCCGGGATACCCGAGGCCTAAAATCTTCGCTACCTTATCATAAGCCTCGCCAATCGCATCATCCAATGTATCGCCGAGGACTTTAAACACATCAAAATCCTCTACAAGACTTAACCTTGTATGGCCGCCTGATATAACAAGTCCTATAAACGGAAATCGGACTCTTCTTTCTTGCATTAAAGCTGAATATACATGCGCCTTTAAATGATCTACTGCTATAAGCGGAATATCCAGACTATAAGCCATTGCCTTTGCGCAAGAGATACCTGAAAGTAGCGCCCCTACAAGGCCCGGCCCCTGAGTCACTGCTATAGCATCTATATCTTCTATCTGTAAACCCGCCTCATGTAAAGAACGAAAAATAACCCTGTCTATATTTTCAACGTGATGCCTGGTAGCTATCTCTGGTATTACTCCACCAAACCTCCTGTGGTACCTCAAACTAGACGAAACCACATTAGACAAAACGAGCCTACCATTTTTAACAACACTAGCAGCTGTCTCATCACAGGAAGTCTCTATGCCCAGTATAAACATGACTATTTCTCGTTATATAAAATTATTCCCTTTAAAACATCTACGGCGCTCAGGATCTGATTGTCGTATTTTTTTGTCTCTGGCTTGGGCTTTTCCTTGTCTTTTTTGTCGTCTAAAAGTTCATCAAATATATGCACTTCACTATCTTCTTCTTTTTTTTCTTCTTCTATTACAGTTTCTTTATATTCTACAATAATATCTGGAGTAACACCTTCTCCGTGGATAGAGCGACCTAGTGGGGTAAAATATTTACTGGTCGTAAGCCGCACTGCCGAACCGTCTGATAAGGGCACCACTGTCTGAACAGAACCTTTACCAAAGCTTTTCGTGCCTATTATAATGCCCCTTTTGTGGTCCTGGATAGCACCCGCTACAATCTCAGAAGCAGACGCGCTACCGCCATTTACCAAAATAACCATAGGGTACTCTAAATGCTTATTCTTAGATTTTGACTTAAATACAAAATTCTGTTTTTCAACTCGGCCTTTTGTCGAAACGATAATCTTCCCTTCTTCTAAAAACTTATCTGCTGTCACCACTGAGGCATCAAGAAGCCCACCCGGGTTATTTCTAAGATCCAGGATAAGCCCTTTCATGTCTTTACTCTCCAAGTCCCTTAGGCCTTCTTCCAACTGCCTACTAGTCTTCTCTTGGAACTCTACTAATCTAATATAACCAATGCCTGATTCAATAATCTCTGCGGTCTTGATGCTCTCCAGATTTATTATCGCCCTTTTGATCGTAAAATCCAAAAGCCTCTTTTCAGACTCCCTAAGCACTGTTACATTTACCGACGTCCCTGGCTTACCTCGTAATTTCTTAACCGCTTCAATGAGGGTAAGATCTTTTGTGATCTCACCCTCAATTTTAACAATCTTATCTCCGGCCTTAAGCCCTACATTATAGGCAGGCGTATCATCTATCGGAGTTATTATAGTAAGTAAATTATCTTTTATAGTGATCTCTATGCCTATGCCTCCGAATTCACCTTCGGTCTCTATCCTCATTTCGCTGTAAGTATCAGGGTCCATAAACTGACTGTATGGGTCAAGGGACGAAAGCATGCCTTTCAACGCACCGTATATAAGGTCTTTTGATTTTGCATCTTCGACATAATCTGACCGTATAATACTCACAGCATCTGAAAACAATTCAAGTTCTTTGTATAAATTATCCGAGGACACAGTCTTTTCAGCAAAACCAATATTGGAAATAAGAAAACCCGTTACAAGCCCGGCTAAAAGTATAAGTATAGTGATTTTTCTATTCATATATCTCCCTTTCTTTAAATTTTTTTCCTTAACATCTCGTTTACCTTCTTAGGATTGGCCTTGCCCTTTGTCTTAGCCATAACTTTTCCGACCAGAAACATAATTGCGTTTTCCTTACCGCTCTTTAAATCACCTACTGATTTCGGATTCTCCAAGATAACCTCTTTAACTATATTCTCTATCTCTCCTTCGTCGGATATCTGTTCCAAACCCTTCTCTTTTACTAAGGCACAGGGATCCTTTTTAGTCTGAATCATGTCTATCAAGAGAGACTTGGCAATCTTACCGCTTATGAGGCCACTATCTATCATTTTAAGCATACCCACAAAATGCTCTGTTTTCAAGTCCAGATCATTTATTGTCAGATCATGCTCTTTAATATAGGCGGAGATATCTCCCATGAGCCAGTTCGCAATTTCCTTCGGTTTTTTATATATTGAAACGCATTTTTCAAAATACAACGCCATATTTTTATCCCCCACAATGCACCGAGCGTCATAATCAGAAATGCTATACTCTGCCATTAATCTTTTCTTCAGGGCTAGAGGTAGTTCCGGCATCCGATTTTCAATATCCTTCAAAAAGGCATCTTCAAAATTAAACGGTACCAGATCCGGTTCCGGAAAATATCTATAATCATGGGCCTCTTCTTTAGACCTCATTGATTCTGTAATGCCGCTATCAGCATCATAAAGCCTTGTCTCCTGCACTATCCTCTCGCCCTTTTCAAGCGACTCAATCTGTCTTTTCTCTTCATATTCCAAGGCAGTCTTAACGGCCCTGAATGAATTCATATTCTTTATCTCTGTCTTGACACCAAGTTCTTTAGAACCTGCTTTTCTTATGGAGATATTTGCGTCGCACCTAAGGCTACCTTCTTCCATGTTACAATCAGATACATCTATATATTCCAGTACGGATTTAAGGGATCTAAGATACATGTATGCCTCATCAGGGGAATTTATATCAGGCTCACTTACAATCTCTAATAATGGGATACCACAACGATTAAAATCTATAAGGCTATAAGAACTCTGATGAAATAGCTTACCTGTATCCTCTTCTAAATGAACCCTTGTTATCTTTATACGCTTTTCTTTTCCGTCTACTAATACGGGAAGGCATCCGTGCTGAGACAAGGGCTGGCTATATTGAGAGATCTGATATGCCTTAGGTAGATCCGGATAGTAATAATTTTTCCTATCGAATCTTATCAACTTGGCGATCTGACAATTCAAACTAATGGCAACTTTAGCAGCAAGAATAAGGGCCTGCCTATTCAATACAGGTAATGAGCCTGGAAATCCTAGGCATACTGGGCAGACCTGGGTATTAGGCGGCGCGCCAAAATCCGTAGAGCAACCACAAAAAGCCTTGCTCTCTGTCTTAAGCTGCAGGTGTACCTCTAAACCAATAACAGTTTCGTAAGTCATATCTTCGGCCTTTTCTTATGCCAATCCGTATTCTGTTCGTAATTATATGCTATCCTTAAAATAGTCTCTTCGTCAAAGGGGCTACCGAGTATCTGAAGACCTATAGGCAAATTATCTCTTGTAAATCCGCAAGGGACCGATACGCCGGGTATACCTGCTAAATTCGCAGAGATCGTGAAAATATCAGAAAGATACATTGTAAGAGGATCTTGTGTCTTTTCTCCGATTCTAAACGCAGGCGTGGGAGAGGTAGGCGTAATTATAGCATCGAATTCCTTAAAGGCATCTTCAAAATCTCTCTTTATTAATGTCCTCACTTTTAATGCCCTTAAATAATATGCGTCATAATACCCGCTGGATAAGGCAAATGTCCCAAGAATAATCCTTCGCTTTGCCTCATCACCAAAACCTATTTGCCTTGTTTTCTTATACATGTCTATAAAAGACTTTGCTTGTTTCGACCTGAGGCCATATTGCACGCCGTCAAACCTTGCTAAATTAGAACTTGCCTCTGCTGTAGCGACTAAATAATATACGCTTACCGCAAATTCTGTATGCGGCAAGTCCATATCTTCACACACGCATCCCATGTCTTCAATTCTTTTTATTGCCTCCCGCATAGAATCTTTGACTTCTGCGTCAAGGCCTTCGATAAAATACTGCCTCGGAATCCCTATCTTTAGAGCTTTAACGTCTCTTTTTATTAGAGACGGGTAATCAGGGACAGGTTTATTTACGGATGTAGAATCCATACTATCATGTCCTGATATCACTTTTAATAAAAGCGCGGCATCTTCAACATCCTTTGTAACCGGCCCGATCTGGTCAAGTGACGATGCAAACGCTATAAGGCCATATCGGGAAACCCTACCGTATGTCGGCTTCAATCCCACGACCCCGCATAGTGAAGCAGGCTGTCTTATAGAGCCGCCTGTATCTGAACCCAATGCAAAGATTGCCTCATCTGCTGCCACGCAAGCAGCCGCTCCTCCGCTAGACCCACCTGGTATCCTCTCTAAATCCCACGGATTCCTGGTGGTTCCATAACAGGACGTTTCTGTAGAAGAACCAAATGCAAATTCATCCATGTTAGTCTTACCCATCAATACTGCGCCATTCTGGCTTAACTTATCTATAACTGTAGCATTATACGGAGGGCAAAATCCATCGAGGATCTTTGAAGAACAGGTAGTAAGCTCGTCTCTTACACATATGTTGTCTTTTATAAAAATAGGTATTCCCCAAAGTGCTTTTGTGCCGTCTTTTTTAGCAAGGGCATTAACCCTTTCAAACACCTTGTTCTCATCAAAATGGACCAATGCATTCAGCTTTGCATCTTTATTCTTTATAGCATCCAACACTCCCTTGCATATATCTATAGGAGATATATCTCCTATATTAAGAAGTGCTATTAGCTCATGTGCTGTAAGGGTGTTTAATTCTCTCATCTTTACACAATCTTCTGTACCTTGAATAAATCCTTTTCTTTAGCCGGGGCATTCTTCATGACCTCTGACGGAGGCAAAGATTGCTTTACCTTATCTTCCCGGTAGATGTTTTTCATTTCCAGGACATGGCTGGTAGGTTCAAGCCGCGCGACATCCAGTGTCTTCAACTTGTGGACATAGTCTAATATACGATCCAGCTGCCCCGTGAAATGGGACAACTCTTTTTCAGTCAACTCTATCCTTGCAAGGTTCGCCACATATTTAACAGTATCTTTCGTTATCGCCATGAGTTAGCCCTCACCTTCGCTTCGGGAACTTATCTTGATCCTGGATGATAGATACTGGGTGCTAGTATTATTACAAGCATCTAGTATCTAGGATGCAGCATCAAATTTTGAATTTTCATACAATAAATTATCCCTCGACTTCGCTCGGGACTAAGAATTTTTCTCCGCAATATCTCCAGCTATAGGCAATTTAAAATACTCGCCCTGATAGGCCTTTACCATCAAAAGCACCCATAAAACGATGCTTAGTAAAGACAATAAAGTGCTTACCAGTACCCCTAATATAGGTACTATAAGTAAAACAAGATTGATTACGAATAAACCTCCGAATACAACCATGGACTGCATTGCGTGAAATCTAACGAAGTGATTCTTTTTCTCAACAAGATAGAATACCAGTCCTGTTATAAAACCCAGGAAATAACATAAAAGACCTGCTAAATTCGGCTGCATGCCTATCGAAGTCTCACCCAGATTTTTGTTTCCCTCTACCTCTGCCATGATTCCCTCCCTTTTTTAGCGTAGAGCGTTTAGCGGGTAGCGGATAGTTTTATTTTTCCTATACGCTATGCGCTAAACGCTATTAGTTAGCTTCACAAACTCCTCCAAAGATACTGTCTCTGGTCTGCGTTCCGGAGCAATCCCGGCAATTTCAAGTTTCTCCAAGACCTCTTCTTTGGATGCAAATTCATTGCTCGAATATAGAGAATTCAATATCTTCTTTCTTCTCTTCCCAAAACAAGCTCTTATTATTTTAAACAGTTTTTCTTCGTCAGTCAAGTAAAGACCATCATTATATATATCTATTCTCAAAAAACACGAATCCACCTTAGGGACAGGATAAAAGGATGACCTTTCAATCGTAAATAAAAAAGACGGCTTTGAATAAAACTGGACAAAGCAAGTAATGGCGCCGTAGGCTTTAGAGCTTGCCCGAGCTACCAACCTTTCTGCAAATTCCTTCTGAACAGTAATAAATATAGTGTCTACACAGCGCCTCTCGGTCAAAAGGCGTATCAAGATAGGGCTAGATATATAATAAGGCAGATTCCCAACAACCTTTAATTTTCGACTCTCCCTACAATCAAATCTATGCTTAAGTATATCCCCATGTATTAACTCTAGATTGCCTGGGTCATCCATGCTTCTCTTTTTCAAAAGAAAGTCATATAGCCGCCTATCTTTCTCTATAGCGATTACCCTCTTTGCGCGCTTGGTCAATTCTCCTGTAAGCGCGCCCAGTCCAGGACCTATCTCAATTACAGTATCACCCTTACTTATACCTAACGCATCCACTATCTTTTCTTGTATTTTTCGATTTACAAGAAAATTCTGACCAAGTCGCTTACGAATCCTGATGTCATTTTCCTTAAGAGCAGATTTTATCTGATTTCTAGTCAACATTTATTAGTGCGGCACATAGAAACAGCAAGTCTTATTGCCTCTTTCATAGAGTTGGGATTAGCCTTTCCTTTACCGGCGATATCATATGCAGTACCGTGGTCAGGAGAAGTGCGCACAAAAGGAAGGCCGAGGCTGACATTGACACCTTTGTCAAATGCCACCATCTTAAAGGGGCCTAAACCCTGGTCATGATACATTGAGATAACAGCATCAAGCTTCCTGTGATAAGACATATAAAAAATCACATCAGTGGATATAGGGCCTTGGATACCTTTGACTTTGGAACGTATTTTTTCAATGGCTGGTATTATGATATTTTTCTCTTCAGTCCCGATAAGACCACTCTCTCCGCAATGTGGATTCAGTCCGCAAATACCTATCTTGGGCCTGGGAATCTTAAAATATCTCTTTAACGCCCTATCGGTCAATATTATCGCGTCCTTTATATTTTCCTGTGTAATAACTCGCGGGACATCTCTTAAAGCTACGTGGCGGGTAACAATAGTGACTTTAAAAGGCCCCCCGCAAAACATCATTACTATCTTTTTCGTATGCGTAATACTAGCCAGGTATTCGGTATGGCCCTTAAAAGGTATGCCTGATCTATTTATCGCAGCCTTATTTACCGGCGCTGTAACAAGCCCTTGAGCCTCGCCTTTTTTTAAAATTAAAGCTGCCTTTTCTATAGCACAAAAACCTGTATTATCACTGGGTTCTATCAAACAAAAATCCGCAAGACGCTTAATACCAGGATCTCTTAATGCCTTTTTTGTAACCTCAAGCCCTATACCTCTCGGATCCCCTGTTGTAATAATGATGCGAGGTTTCATTTTATGGAAATATACGCCTTGGATCTCAACTCACCTAACCATTCTTCCAGCTTTTCTTTGATTTTTTTCTGAAAAAGCATCTTTTTTATATCTTCCTGGGCTTCTTCAAGAGTAAGGTATCCGAAATTCTGAATATCCTCTACTTTCAATATATGATAACCGATAGAGCTTTTTATGGGATCTGAAAATTCTCCCGGTTCTAACCTGCTCATAGCATCATCGATCTCATCGATCATCTCGCCTCTCTCAATATATCCCATGTCTCCACCTTGTTCTTTGTTCGGGCCCTCGGAATACTGCGCGGCAAGTTCAGCAAAATCACGTCCGTCTTGCAGTTTATTGCAAATATCCTCTATTTCTACTTTTGCCAATTCAAGCTCCATATCATCACCTGCCTTTAAAAGGATGTGTCTTACCTTAAACTTTTCTCCTACCATGAACTCCCGTCTATTCACCTGGTAATATCTCTTTATCTCTGACGGCAAGATGCTGATTTTCGACTTTATCTCTAAATCCACGACCTTTTTCATCATGATCTGATCCATGTATCTTTTCTTTAAATCCGCGATAGTGATACCTTGTGCCTCTAGTAGATCGTAAAACTCTTCTTCCGCAGGGAAGGTGCCTTTAACATATTCAAGCTTAGTGTTTATCTCATCTTCCCTGACCATTACATTCAATTCTCTGGCACGGCTAAGTATAAGCTTATCTTCTATTATCTGCTGCAGGATATTTTTCCTTACATCCTCCATTCTTCTCAATAATTCATCCCCTTTGTAGTCATGGACATATTGCGCGTATAAGACAGACAGCATTTGATCCACGTCTTGTTGCGTCACAACCTCTTCGTTTACAACAGCGACAATCTTATTGATTACCTGGGCATAGGCATCTATAGGATGCATAATAAACAATATTAGAAATATTAGTTTTTTTAGATTTTTCATGTTTAATTTTTGTTCAGGTCCGTCACGACTTCCCGTAACATCCTGCAATATAAATCAAAACCTATTGCCGATATATACCCATGCTGCTGCTGGCCAAGTATATTCCCTGCACCTCTTATCTCCAAATCCTCCATTGCAATCTTAAAACCAGACCCCAACTCTCTATAACGCTCTATTGCCCTCAATCTTCTCTCTGACTCTTTACTTATTACTCGTCCTTTGGGAATCAAAAAGTAGGCATAGGCCTTGTTTTTAAACCTTCCTACCCTACCCTTAAGCTGATATAGATCCGCCAGCCCAAACATATCTGCGCGGTTTACTATCAGGGTATTGGCATTTGGTATATCTATCCCTGACTCTATTATAACCGTACAGACTAAAACATCAATATTACCTTTTATAAATTCTCCCATTACCTGTTCTAACTCTCTGGAGTACATCCTGCCATGTGCGACACCTATACTCACCTCAGGCACCATCTTTTCGAGCTGCAGGGCTATCTTTTCTATGCCTTCAACCCTATTATGTAAAAAAAACACCTGCCCTCTTCTATTCTTTTCTTTAATGATGGCATCCTTTATAAGGCCTTTATTATACTCTGATACTATCACATCTACAGGCAATCTATCCTGAGGAGGGGTCTCAATGATAGACATGTCTTTAATACCCATTAGAGACATGTATAATGTACGAGGAATAGGCGTAGCAGTAAGTGTCAAGACATCTACTAATAAGCGCATCTTCTTTAAGCTCTCTTTATCCTTCACGCCAAATCTCTGCTCTTCGTCTATAACAACCAGGCCAAGATCTTTGAATTTTATATTTTTCCTTAAAATAGCATGGGTGCCTATTACTATATCCACAGTCCCCTTTTCGATCTCCTCCAAGAGTCTGTTTATCTCACCCCGTGTTCTAAACCGGCAAATCAACTCTATCCTTATAGGGAAATCCTGCATCCTCTCTTTAAACGTGATAAAGTGTTGCTCTGCAAGAAGCGTTGTCGGGACAAGCATTACCACCTGTTTATTATCCATAACTGCCTTAAAACCAGCCCTTAAAGCAACCTCTGTCTTTCCGTATCCCACGTCACCGCATAAAAGTCTATCCATGGGCTTCTTTGACTCCATATCCAGTTTCACTTCTCTGCAAGAACGCATCTGATCAGGCGTCTCTTTATAAGGAAATCTTCTCTCAAATTGGATATGCCAATCCGTATCCTTTGAAAAAGCAAACCCTTTCAATTTAGTGCGCATCGCATCCTGTTCCAGAAGCTCAAATGCCAGGGAATAAACATTTTTCTTTACCCTTTCCTTTGTATTTTTCCATGCCTTACCCCCAAGCTTATACAGTTTAGGAGGCCTCTTGTCAAAACCCACGTACCTCTGTATCAAATGCATTTCCTCTATCGGGACATACAATTTATCGCCGTCAGCATATTCTATAACAATATGATCGCTTTCATCACCCTTGAAATTTATATTTTTAAATCCCCTAAAAACACCTATGCCGTGATCAACATGGACTACGTAATCATTCAATTGTAAATCGATAAAGGTCTCTATCGGGGATTTCTCCCCTAAATGCAATCTTCTTTTTTTCGGATATAACCCTATCTTTGGCAAAATAATAACCATGGTATGTTCTTCAATGGTTTCATTAGAGGCAATGCTGAAACTCCTTATCGACGCCACTTTATTCCCGGAAAGCTCGATCCTCACCGGGCCCTCAAAGGTAGGCGGAAATATGTCTATTATGCCGCCCCGCATACTGAAATCTCCTGGTTCGGATATATGCTTGCATCTCTCATAGCCATACTCGGTCAATGTCTTGGCAACAAAGTTATAATTTATATCTTTACCCTTATAAATCCTTATTGATTCAAACATACTGGTTCACATCTTCTCCGGCGTAGCCACGCCTAACAATGTCAATCCGCTAAAAAGTATCATTTGAACGACTCCTATCAATAAAAGCCTCGCCTTGGTAAGAGAATCGTCATCTGTAACTATCCTGTAAGAATCGTAATAAAAATGAAAGATACGCGCTAAATCCTGCAGATAAGACAATAATATATATGGTTCAAGATTGCGTACGGAGGACTCTATGATCTTAGGATATTGCATCAAGATTTTAATAATATCGATTTCTTCCGGTTTATCCAACAAATGCAGATCAATACCTTTTAGCGAAGAAATCCTGTAGTCGAGGTTTAAACCTCGACTACAGGATTCGCCGGCGAATTTAAGGACACTTGCAATCCTGGCATGGGCATATTGGATATAATAAACAGGGTTATCCATGGTCTTCGCTTTGGCCAGCTCTAAATCAAAATCCAAATGACTGTCTGTACGCCTCATAATAAAAAAGAACCTCGCAGCATCCTTTCCAACCTCATCCATAACCTCTCGTAACGTTACAAACTCCCCGCCTCTAGTCGACATCCTGACAGGTTTCTTATCTCTATAAAGCGTAACAAGCTGACATATAAGTATTGAAAGCGCATCTTTACTATAACCAAGTGCCTGACATGCAGCAGTCAGTCGATTTATGTAGCCATGATGGTCAGGCCCCCAGATATCTATTACCCACTTATATCCTTTTCCAAACTTTTCCTTATGGTATGCTATGTCAGATGCCAGATAAGTAAGACTCCCGTCACTCTTCATGACAACCCTATCTTTATCATCACCGAATTTCGTAGAGGCAAACCATGTAGCGCCGTCCTTTTCGTACAGAAATCCCTTATCCCTTAAAATAGAAAGTGCCTTCTTTAGTTTCCCCGACGAGAACAACTTCTTCTGGCTAAACCACACATCGAACTCTACACCAAAATCCATTAGATCTTTTTTTATGGCCTCCATTATACTCTTATATGCATACTCAATAATAAAATCATCGGATAAGGCCTTTTTATCTTTATTCGAGGCTATTTCTTTGGCTATGTCATAAATGTAGAGGCCCTTGTAACCATTCTCAGGAAACTCATACTCATCTCCCATTAATTCCATAACCCTTGCCTTTACCGAGAGCGCCAAGATATTCATCTGCACCCCTTCGTCATTTATATAATACTCTCGCGTAACTTTATATCCGCAAAACTGCAAAATCCTTGCCAGACTATCTCCTACTGCAGCCTGTCTTCCGTGCGCTATCGTCAATGGGCCGGTCGGGTTGGCACTCACAAACTCGATCTGCACTGATTTACCTTTTCCTAAAGGTACCTTGCCAAATCCATCTCCCTGGCGAAAAATCTCGGCAATGGCACTGATTACAGCGATATTTGAAAGGTAAAAATTTATAAATCCCGGCTTTTCTATTTTAATATCTCTGACCACCTCGGGAAGAGCCGGATTTTTTTCTATCTCGTCAAATACTATCGTCGCAAGTTCCATGGGAGATTTTTTCATCTCCCTGGAAAGACGCATAGCAATATTTGTAGAAAAATCGCCGAATTTTTTATCCTTTGGGACCTCAAGATAAAGACTTGGTAAGACCCTATCGCAACAATCCGGAAATATGGTTTTTATGGCTTCCTCAATGGATTTAATTATACTTCGCTCTACATTTGACATATAATAAAAAATCGTCCGCCTAAGGCGGACGACATTCTAACTTTTTTATTCGTCATTAGCGGTAACTAGTGATTATCTTCTTTTTTTATTGATCGTCTTTAAAAAAATATCGACTATCTTCGGATCAAATTGCGTGCCTGCACCTTTTAAAAGTTCCTCCTTAGCCCTGCTGGTAGACAAGGCCTTTCTGTAAGGCCTGTCTGATACCATTGATTCATACGCATCGACAACCGAAAGTATCCTCGCGCCTAAAGGTATCATCTCCTTCTTCAATCTACCGGGGTATCCTTTACCATCACATCTCTCATGATGGCGCAAAATAATAGGCGCCAATTCGCTTAAAAACCCGATCTGCTCTACAATGCCAGAGCCCAAAATAGGATGCATGACCATTATTTTCCACTCATTATAGTTTAACCTTGACGGCTTACGAAGCAGGCCGACATCTATCCCTATCTTTCCTATGTCATGCAAGAGACTCGCATACCTCAAAACCTCTCTATCGTGTTCTCCGAGCTTAAGCCTTGATGCAACATCCATGCAGTGTGCCATAACGCGCTCTGAATGACCATATGTCTGGCTATCTTTAGCATCTATAATATTCGAAAGCGTCTTGATAGTATTCAAATAACCCAAGTTAGCCTGTTCGTACAGCTTGGCATTCTCAATGGCAATAGCTGCCTGACTTGCAAACATCGATAATAGCCTAACATCTTCATCCGTGTATTTAAAAGGCTCTCTATTATATATACTTAAGACACCGATGATCTTAGCTCTCTGCACGAGCGGCACTGTGACTAAAGAACGCAGTCCTTTTTGTTTCGCCAGATAAGGATATTTATAGTACCTTTCCTTGGGCAGATCATTGATTATATACGGCTTCCCGTCTCTAACAACGCGGCCAGCAATACTTTCCCCGACCTTCAGGCTTTTCTTCCTCTTATAGGAACGGTCACCAAACCCGGAGGCACATTTCAATATCAACTCTTCTCCTTTTTCGTCTAAAAGCCGCAAAGAGCAACTAGATGCACCCATGATCTTCTCTGCTTTTCGTGTTATAAGTTTTAAGACTTCGTCTAAATGGAGAGTAGAGGTGATGGATTTTCCAACCTCGTACAAGGCAGAAAGTTGTTTTATTTTCTTTTCGAGATCTTTTTTAAGCGTTTTTTTCTCTTTGCTCGACATAGTCTAACTCTTGGTGCATCACTCCAGAGACCTTCCAAATTATAAAATCTTCTCAAATCATTATGAAATATATGCACCACCACATCATAGCCATCAATAAGTATCCATCTTGCCTCTTGATAGCCTTCGATATTAGAAATCGGCTCTTTTACTTCCAGCAATCCTTTTTGTATGTTATCAGTAATTGCTTGCGCCCGCCGTGTAGATCCTGCGCTTAGCAAAACGAAAAAATCAGTGATATTGGAAAGCTTTCTCATATCCAATATTACTATATCTTCTGCTTTCTTTGTTCTTGCAATGTCTGCTACATGCAGCGCCTTCTGTCTCGATATCACTTCTTATTAGTAGATAGTAGACAATAGACAGTTAAAAATGCAAGGTGCCTCACAAAATCACTGACTACTGTCTACTTAACGTATGTTAATACGACTAATTACTTTTTGCCAAGGATGCAAAACATACTTGTGCCGCATGAAGGACATTTACCTTTTGCTGCCTTTCTTCCGTTCTTCATGGTTATTTCTTTTGAATCTTGAATATCTTTCTTAGCCTTACATTTCACGCAATAACCTTGAGCCATCAAACACCTCCTTAAGATATATAGCTCTAAACAACTCTTTTTTTAAGATCCTTCTCCGCCTGCGGCGAATCAGGATCAGAAGAAATCTGCTATCAGATTTCTTCTGACTTTAACATAATATCGGTAAGTTGTCAAATAAATTTCACTAAAAACGGTACAACCCATACTGTTCTATATATTTATTTACTGATTCGGGGACTAGCCTGGATATTGACTGATGGGATTTTATTCTATTCCTTATATCAGTAGATGATATATCTTTGGCCCTTATACTTAAAAGGATAAAACAATGGTCTCTTATAAAAGAAGGGGCGTTTTTGATTTTGAAAGCCGGTCTCTTAACGACTACGAATTTGCAAAGTCTCATAATCTCTGTGATGTTTTTCCATTGGTCCAGGTCATTTAGAGAATCAGAGCCTGTTATGAAAAATATCTCTGTGGAAGGGGGATATCTTTCCTTTAGCTGACGCAGCGTCTCTATAGAATAAGACCTGCCTTTTCTTTTTATCTCAATATCCGAAGCTGCAAACTTTCTGTTATCTGCAATGCCGAGTCTGACCATGTTATATCTATGTCTTGGTGCCGTGATTCCGACATTTTTCTTGTGAGGTGGTATATTGGTGGGTATAAAAATTATTTTGTTGAGGGATAATTTATCCAGGACCCTTACTGCAAGATATAAATGGCCTTGATGGATGGGATCAAAAGTCCCTCCTAATATACCTATACGCATTCGCTACCTTTTTTATAAAGAGTGTATTGCCCTATCGTGCACTGCCTCGGATACTTCCTGAACTACCTCAGACAAGGTAGGATGGGCATGTATTACGCTGGCCAGATTTTCAGAGGTTATACCAAACTGTATGCATGGTGAAAATTCAGCTATTAATTCTGTTGCATGAGCCCCTATTATCTGTGAGCCTAAAATCTTATCAGTATCATTATCTACTACCAATTTTATAAACCCCTCTGTCTCGCCTATAACATGCGCCTTTCCGATCGCAGAAAACAAAAATTTTCTAGCCCGCATGTTAATACCTTTCTCTTTTGCACTTTTTTCGGTCAGCCCTACACTTGCTATCTCAGGATACGTAAAGATACAATTCGGCACAACACTGTAATCCAAACTCTCTTCTTTCCCGGACATGGTTTCTACGCACACCATACCTTCTCTGGAAGCCACATGAGCCAATAAAATACCGCCTTTTACGTCTCCTGCGGCATATATATTATTAATATTAGTCCTGAAATGTTTATCTACTTTTATCCATCCCCTGTCGCATTCTAAAGAGATGTTCTCAATGCCTAAGCCTTTGGAATTAGGGGATCTCCCAACGCATATAAGAGTCTTCTCCCCGGATAAAGTCTCACCATTGGAAAGGACTGCTTTAATACCACCAGCATCCTTTTCTATTCTTTCTACTTTTGTACCTGTAAATATATCTATACCTCTTTTTCTAAAGACCTGCTCTAATTTCCTGGCTATCTCTCCATCCTCATTCGGCAATAACTGACTCATCATCTCCACGATAGTAATCTTTGAACCGAATGTCCTGAATATCGAGGCAAATTCACAGCCGATAACGCCACCGCCCACTATAATTATACTCTTTGGTATAGCCTGTAATTTCAGCATATCAGTGCTCGATAATATGTGCGTACTGTCAAAGGCCATCCCGGGTATCTCAAATGGAACCGAACCTGTAGCAATCAGTATATTCTTAGCCTCGACCTCTGTAGTACCCGCTACAATATGGGTATTATCTTTTATCTGGGCATTTTCTTTAATTATCTCTATCTTCCTTGCCTTCATAAGCATTTCTATGCCGGAGGTCAGTTTTTTAACAATCTTATCTTTTCTCTCGCACACCTTTGAAAAATCCAACTCGTAATCTTTTACATTCACCCCAACTTCATTCGCCCGCTCTATATTATATAGAGCCATACTACTGACTGAAAGCGCCTTTGTAGGTATACATCCCCAATTCAAGCACACCCCGCCTATTCTTTCTCTCTCAAAGACAGAGACCTTTAACCCTAATTGCGCAGCCCTTATAGCAGCCACATAACCGCAAGGCCCGGAACCGATTATAGCAACATCATATCTATTCATTGTCATACCACCATTTTTGTAATATTTTTAACATGTGTTACACTCTAGCACCCAGGTCAGCAGGTTTTGCTCTGTTTTTCCGCTCGCTCGTCTTTTTGCCAGAGGGCTAAGGCTGCCTGGCACATCAGGAAGATTTTGGCAAAAGTCCGCAAGGATTTACGGCGAGCTTCGATCATGTATCCAGGCGCTAGCGTATCACAGAAGCGAGCCGTAAACCGTAGCGGACGGCAAAATCATTCCAGTGCCAGGCAGCCTTAGCCCTCTGGCAAAAAGACACCATGCCCGCTCGCGGAAAAGAAGCCCCAAAACCTGCTGACCTGGGTGCTAGAGTGTAACGTAACCTTTCAAATATTACATAACTCACAACTTTTTTATGGATTCACGAATTTGTCGGGCAGATTTTGCAAATGCCTGTTTCTCTTCATCTGTGAGTTCTATTTCAACGATCTCCCTGACTCCGGAAGAATCCAATGTCACAGGAACCCCCATGTAAATATCGTTCTGGCCATATTCTCCCTGAAGATATACCGAGGCGCAAACTGTCTTTTTCTCATTTTTTATAATGCATTTGAGCATGTAAAAAACTGCTGCTGACGGTGCGAAATATGCGCTGCCGGTCTTTAAATGCGAGGTAATCTCTGCGCCGCGGTTTTTGGCACGGTCTGAAGATTCTTTGAAAATAGTTTCTGATAGGTCTCCTGCTCTATTGATGGCAACCATTGTATCTCCGTGGCTTCCCATCATAAATATTTTATCGCCGGTTATATTGCCTGCCTTTTCAGAGGCTATATTTATAAATCTAGCTGAATCCAGCACCCCTGCCATACCGATAACCCGTCGGGGCTCGAATCCAGTCTTTTTCATTACTAAATAGCTCATTACGTCAAGGGGATTAGTAACCACGGTTACTATGGATAAGGGGCACTGCTTGCGTACATGTTCTGATATGTCTCCAAGGATCTCTGCGTTTTTTTTCAAAAGGTCATCCCGCGACATACCCGGTTTCCTCGCCAGCCCTGCAGTGATAACCACAATATCAGCACCCTGAATATCCTTAAAATTATCCGTACCTACAATTTTCACGTTAGAGTTAAGTATAGGCCTTGCATCAGAAATATCCAGGGCCTTTCCTTTTGCCAGGCCAGGAATAATATCCATCAAGACAACATCACTAAGGCTAGCATCCACAAGTCTCGACGCTACCATGGAACCGACATTACCGGCACCGATTATTGCAATTTTCATAATTTTGCTATTATCGCATCTGCCATTTGGCTTGTTCCTACAGCACCAGGGTCATTACGATCTGGTTTTAAATCATAGGTGACATCCTTACCTTCTCGTATGACCTCACTAACTGCCTTTTCTAATCTTGAAGCAGCGTCGTTTTCATTCAAATGTCGCAACATAAGCACACCCGAGAGTATCATTGCCGTAGGATTGACCTTGTTCAACCCTGCATATTTCGGGGCACTACCATGGATCGCCTCGAATAACGCCGAGTCTTCGCCGATATTAGCTCCAGGAGCTATCCCTAGCCCCCCAGCTAATCCTGCACATAAATCAGATAAAATATCTCCATATAAATTAGGGAGCACTAAGACATCGTATAGCTCGGGCTTTTGAACAAGCTGCATACACATATTATCGACTATCCTGTCTTCAAACTCGACCTTACCCGTATATTCCTCAGACACTTCTCTTGCAACCTTAAGGAATAAACCATCCGTTTCTTTCATGATATTTGCCTTGTGGACACAGGTCACTTTCCTTCTTTTATTTTTTACAGCATAGTCAAATGCAAACTTAACTATCCTTCTCGAAGCGCTAATAGATATAGGTTTTATGCTTATAGCGGAATCTTCTTTTATTGAAGAACCGTTTAACTTCTTTATATATCCGATAAGCTCTTTTGTCTGGCTAAGCCCTTCTTTGAATTCTATCCCTGCGTACAAATCTTCCGTATTCTCTCTCACTACGACTAAGTCGATCTGATTATATCTACTCCTCACGCCTTTATATAATTTGCACGGTCTCAAACAAGCGTATAAATCCAAGGACATCCTCAATTGGACATTAACTGACCTGAAGCCTTTACCGACGGGTGTAATTATCGGTCCTTTTATAGCGACTTTATTCTTCCTTATAGAGTCCAGTACCTCCTCTGGAAGAACAGAGCCAAATTTTGCTATAGCTTCTTCACCTGCTATTTTTTCCTCCCATTCAATAGCTACACCAGTAGCATCAATACATCGTTTTGCTGCAAGGCTGACCTCCTTGCCTATACCATCACCCGGAATCAATGTCACTTTGTGCGCCAATTTAAAACCTCCGTATATTTTGCAATTTAAGTAATCTTCAAGCCTTCGTATTTTTTATAAAAATTAACTATACCGCCTTCTTCAATCAATGCCTTTTGGAATTTATTAAAAGGTTTTATGCTTAACGAATATCCCTTTATCGAGCTGGAAACCTCTCCCTTTTTCAAATCGACTTCTATTTCGTCTCCATCTTTTATTATATCTGTGGCGCACTCTATAAGCGGCAACCCCAGATTGAACGCATTCCTGTAAAATATCCTTGCGAAACTCTCAGCCAAAACTGCCTGCGCACCGGCATATTTAATCGAAAGAGGCGCCTGTTCACGAGACGAACCGCATCCAAAATTCTTTCCAGCGACTATAAAAAAAGGACTGCCTTGTATTCTCTTGTAAAAATCCGGTTCGATATCTTCAAATACATGCTTGGCAAGTTCATTAGGATCAGTGATGCTGAACTTGTACCTGCCGGAGATAATAAGGTCTGTATTTACGTCATCGCCGAATTTATAAACAATACCTTTCATTACATACTCCTCAATTCTTCCGGGCTCTTAACATATGTCTTATATGTCTGTTGGCTTATCATGCCTTTATTAAAGAGTGTCTTCAAAGACTTATCCATTGTATGCATTCCATATTGTGCACCTGTCTGAATAAGTGTCAAAAGCTGCTCTGTCTCATGTTCCCGTATAAGATTTCTTATCGCTGACGTTGCGATCATTACCTCTGTGGCAAGGACCCTGCCGCCCCTGTCTGCTCTCGGCAAAAGTTGCTGGGAAACAACTCCCTGCAACGTACCTGCCAGCTGAATCTTGACCTGCTGCTGTTGATAAGGAGGAAAGACGTCTATTATCCTATCGACTGTCTGGGAGGCATCAGGAGTATGGACTGTTGCCATTACCAGATGCCCGGTCTCTGCTGCTGTCAAGACAGTAGAAATAGTCTCCAAGTCCCTCATTTCGCCGACGACTATAACGTTTGGATCCTGCCTTAAGGCATGGACTAACGCACTAGCAAATGATTTTGTATCTGAATAAACCTCTCTTTGCTTTATAATACTGCATTTATTAGTATGTACATATTCTATCGGGTCCTCTACCACGACGATTATCGCCTGCCGTTCATTATTTATACGATTCACCATTGCTGAAAGGGTAGTAGTCTTGCCAACCCCAGTAGGCCCCGTGACAAGAATCAGACCTTGTGTCCTTTTACAAAGGTCTGCAACTACTACAGGCAGACCAAGTTCTTCAGTAGTTTTTATGTTTAACGAAACCATCCTGAATGCAGCCTCAACACTTCCTCTTTGCATATGCACATTTACTCTAACCCTATTTACACCGGATATCTCAACAGAAAAATCAAGCTCCAACTCTCTTTCAAAAGTAGCCTTCTGTTTATCGTTTAATACGCTATATACTAAACGTTTACAATCTTCTCTATTTAATTTCGGGAACATTGATAATGGAATAAGACGGCCGTCTATCCTAACGATAGGCACTGAATCTGTAGTAATATGAAGATCCGAAGCCTTTTTTTCTGCGGCGACTTTCAAAATACTCTTGATATCCATATATCCCTCCGGATAACCATCATGTAATCATACTAAGTACTTCCTCGGATCAGTGATCTTTCCTTCTATACTAGAGGCTGCGACTGTTGCAGGAGAGGCAAGATATATAAATGCCTCGGGATTACCCATCCTGCCTTTAAAATTTCTATTCGCTGTGGATATTACGTTCTCGCCTTTTGAAGGGACACCGTCATGAGTACCCACACAAGGCCCGCATCCAGGGGAAACAACAACCGCACCAGCTCTGACAAACTCCGAAATATAACCTTTCCTGATTGCCTCTTCAAAGATATATTTAGATGCAGGAGCTATTATCATTTTTACATTCCTGTGAATGCGTCTATTTTTCAAGATAGAGACTGCTATCCTCAAATCCTCTAATCGGCCGTTTGTACATGTGCCGATAAAGGCCTCATCTACCCTTACATTTTTCAAGTCACGGATAGGTGAGACATTATCAACGGTATGAGGCCTTGCAACCTGAGGAGTCATCTTACTTACATCATACTCCAGGATCTCTGAATATTTTGCATCCTTATCGCTCTTCAACTCTGATTCTCCCACCTTCCACCCATGCCCCGTACCCGAACTAAGTGAGTGGTTCGGGGTAACACCCCTCACCTTATACCCTACACCTTTAAGGTATTTATAAGTCGTCTCATCCGGTTCTATGATGCCTGATTTTGCTCCCATCTCAATAGCCATATTAGTGATGGTAAACCTGGCATCCATGCTTAGACGCTTGATATAATCCCCTGAAAACTCAACTGCCTTGTATGTACAGTAATCCGCTCCCAAATCACCGATGATATAAAGAATAACATCCTTTGAATAAACACCCTTCTTGGGCCTATTTTTTAGAATAATTTTAACTGTCTCAGGGATCTTGAACCAGTTTTTACCGGAGGCCAATGCCACTGCCAGATCAGTCGACCCCATACCTGTAGAAAAGGCACCCAAGGCACCATATGTGCAGGTATGAGAATCAGCCCCTATAACTAAATCTCCAGGGGCTATAATTCCGGTTTCGGGTATTACCTGATGGCATACACCGCACCCGATATCGAATAACCGGACATTATTCTCTTTTGCGAAAAGGCGCATCTTCTTATGAACCTCTGAAACGCCAATATTCGGGCTAGGGGCGCTGTGGTCAATAACCATGCAAAATTTATTCTTATTGAAGACCTTCTTAGCCCCCAGTTTTTTGAACGCATCTATGATAAGGGTACTTGTGCCATCCTGGCCAAAACAAAAATCTATATTACAGACTGCTACTTCACCCGATGTCAAATCCTTATTACAATGTGCGCTGAAAATTTTCTCTGTGATGGTCTTGCCTGACATGATTCAAATCCCCTCAAACCACTCTTCGAGCCTATCCATTCCCTTCTTGATATTGTCTATGCTCGTAGCAAAACTAAGTCTAATATGTCGGTCTGAACCAAATGCCTTGCCGGGGATAACTGCAACCTTAACCTCTTCCAGAAGTCTCTCAGCCACCTGCATGCTAGAGAGGCCTTTTTTATCTATCCTGCAGAAGACATAAAAGGCGCCTTCCGGTTTCACACACGAAAGGCCTTTTATATTTCCTATCCGCTCAACGATATAATCTCTCCGGGTCTGGAATTGAATTACCATCTCTCTTACACTATCATCCCTTTCTCTAAGTGCCTTCAGGGCCGCTGCCTGACTTATAGAGGCAGGATTAGACGTGGAGTGACTCTGCAGGTTTTTTATAGCGGTCATTAACTCGCCATTACAAGACGCTAAATAGCCTATTCTCCATCCTGTCATAGAAAAACTCTTTGAAACCCCGTTTACAACTATGGTATTCTTGAAAATATTTTCGTCAATTGTCGCAATAGAAACATGTTTTCTTCCTTCAAATATAATCTTCTCGTAAATCTCGTCGCTGATCACAAGGATATTATGTTTGAGAGCTATCTCTGCGATTTTTGCTAATTCATCCTTATTATAGACACACCCGGTGGGATTCGAAGGGCTATTTAATATTAAGGCCTTTGTCTTTTTTGTAACGGAATTATTGAGTTTCGCAGGGGATATCTTAAAATTACTCTCTTCGTCAGTTTCTATGATTATAGGCCTGGCGCTAGCCAGTCTTACCATCTCCGGATAACTCAACCAATAAGGTGCGGGTATTAATACTTCGTCATCCTGGTCACATATCGCCTGGAAGATATTATAAAGAGAATGCTTTGCTCCACATGAAACAACTATCTCGGACGGATCGTATTTGAGATTATTATCCTTATATAACTTTTCACAAATTATTTTTTTTAATTCGTCGGTGCCGGAGGCAGGGGTATATTTCGTAAAACCTTCTTGGATTGCCTTTATGGCAGCTTCTTTAATATAAGACGGGGTATCAAAATCAGGTTCGCCAGAACCAAAGCTTACGACATCCACTCCCTCGGCCTTCATTTTCTTGGATTTGGCCGTGATAGAGAGTGTAAGTGAGGCAGATATTTTTTTTACGCGCGAGGAAAGGTGCATGAAAAATAGCTGTAAACTATAAGCTATGAGCTGTAAGGTTATAGCTTATAGCTCTATGTATAAGTATCGAATATATTCTTGAATTATTGATCTTTCTTCCGACCAAAGAATTTCTTGAAAAACCCAGGTTTCTGTATCGGTTTTTGCGGTTTTCGTGGTTCTTTTCTTGGATGTGGCACCTCTTTTTTAGGCTGTTCTTTTATCTCCTCCTTAACAATTTCCTCTTTTTTAACCTTGGCTTCTTCGGGAATTTGCTTCTTCTCTTTCGGTTCAAGTTGAGGAGGTTTATCTTTTTCCTTTGCCTTTTTCTTCTCTTCTTTTTTGGGAACAGGCTCTATCTTTGGCTTCTCGACAAATTCCAATATTGCCATCTGGGCCTTATCACCGCGTCTTTTACCAGTTAACATAACTCTTGTATAGCCGCCATTTCTATTTTTAAATAAAGGCGCTATTTCATTAAAGAGTATCGAGACTAATGTCTTATCGCGCAAAACACTATATGCCTTCCTCCTACTGGCAAGAGAATCCTTCCTCCCGACAGTAACAAGTTTGTCCATAAGCCTAGATGCCTCTTTTGCCTTAACTTTTGTCGTAGAGATACTTTTACTTATAATAAGGCCGGAGACTAATTGACGCAATGTCTGCTTGTAATGACTTTTTTGCCTTCCGAATCTAATAGTATTTTTGCGATGTCTCATGCTATCCTCATTTTCCCTTCTTTGTCTCCTTAGGCATCTCCATACCGAAAGAAAGCCCCATACCCTTCAATATCTCCTTTATTTCTGTAAGAGACTTCTTGCCGAAATTCCTGTATTGCAACATATCCTGTTCTGTTTTCCTGACTAATTCCCCGATAGTCTTTATTCGCGCCTCCCTCAGACAATTGTTGCTTCTTACAGAAAGCTCCAATTCCGAAACCGGCAGATTTAACTTTTCCAATAACTCCTTGTCCTCCTTATTTTCTTCCTCTTCTTCTTCGACCTGGACCTCTCCGAGTTTAGAGAATATCTCGAGATGACGCTGCAAGATATGAGAGGCATACAAAAGCGCCTCTTTGGGATCTATACTACCGTTAGTCCAAATATTAATTATCAATCTGTCATAGTCTGTAATCTGACCGACACGGGTCTCTTCTACATGAAAATTCACACGACGCACAGGCGCAAACACAGAATCCACAGGGATTATCCCTATAGCCTGACCTTCTTTTTTATTTCTCTCAGAAGAAACAAATCCCCGGCCTTTACCTATCTCTAATTCCATATTGAAACTTGTATCTTTTGTAAGCGTGGCTATATGAAGGTCGGGATTGATTATCTCAACCGTATCATCGGTTATAATGTCTTTTGCCGTAACCTCACCCTTTTTCGAGGCCTTCAGATACAGTATCTTCGGCGTCCTCGAATGCGATCTCAATACAAGCTGTTTTATATTCAATACGATTTGCGGGATATCTTCTAAAACACCCGGTATTGTCGAGAACTCATGCAACACCCCGTCTATCTTTACCGATGTGACTGCAGCCCCTTCAATAGAAGATATAAGTATGCGTCTCAAAGAATTACCTATTGTAGTCCCAAATCCCCGCTCAAACGGTTCTGCTATAAACTTTCCGTAACACTCTGAATAAGTCTTCTCATCACTCTCTAGCTTTTTAGGCATCTCAAATGTTTTCCAACTTATACCCATTATTGGTCCTCCTTATTTAAAAAAACTCTAAACACTAAACTCTAAATCCTAAACAAACCCATTAGAGTTTAGAATTTTGGATTTAGTGTTTATATTTATTTTGAATACAGCTCTACTATTAGTTGTTCCTGTATGTCCATACCGACATCTTTTCTCTCGGGACGGCGCGCAACTTCTATCTTAAGGCTTGTGAAGTCCGGCTTCAACCAATCAGGTACGCCTCTATCCTTGACATTCTCTATAATCTCTTTTACATTCTTTACTATTCTATCTTTTTGTTTTACCTGGATAACATCTCCTATCTTAATCGAATACGAAGGGATGTTTACCTTTCTATTATTGACCAATATAGCGCCGTGGCTAACCATCTGTCTGGCCTGTGTTCTGGAAACAGCAAAACATGACCTGAATATAACGCTGTCTAATCTTCTTTCCAAAAGCTCTAACAATCTCTCGCCGGTTACACCTTTCGAATGTGTTGCAAGCTTAAAATACCTCCTGAACTGCTTTTCCAATACGCCGTATATCTTCTTTACTTTCTGCTTTTCTTTTAATTGCAGGCCATAGTTGGAAATCTTAGTCCTTCTACCTTTTCCGCCTTTTCCGTGTTGGCCCGGAGGATAGCTCCTTCTATCAAAGGCGCATTTATCGGTATAACACCTAGTGCCTTTTAAAAAAAGTTTCAAACCTCTACGTCTACAAACTCTGCATGATGATCTCGTGTAACGTGCCATTTATAACTCCCTCTTTAATATCAATGTTAAATCTGAATGACAAGAAACTCAAAAGTAAAAACGCAAAAGTAAAAACCACAACTAAAAATTCAAAACTTTTTACTTTTAACTTGCAGTTTTACCTTTTTACTTTTGACTTTTTACTTTATCTCTACACCCTTCTCCTCTTCGGTGGCCTGCAGCCATTATGTGGGATAGGCGTAACATCTATTATAGCGCTTATACGTAACCCCGCTGCCTGTATAGCCCTTATTGCTGATTCCCGTCCCGAACCAGGTCCTTTCACAAACACCTCAACATCCTTAAGGCCATGTTCAAGGGCTTTCTTAGCAGCATTTTTAGCAGTAATCTGTGCGGCAAAAGGCGTTGACTTTTTAGACCCTTTAAAGCCACATGCCCCACAACTAGACCATACCACTACATTCCCATTCTTGTCTGTTATAGTCACAATCGTGTTATTAAATGTCGCTAAGACATGAGCGACCCCACTCGTAATATTTTTCGAAGCCTTTTTCTTTGTTTTTCTCTTCTCTGCCATGTTTACTCCTTATAACAAGTTATCCTTCTGCCGGAGCTGCTGCTGCCTGGCTCTTTCCTTTTCTAGTCACGCCAACAGTCTTTCTCGGTCCTTTCCTAGTCCTCGCATTCGACTTTGTCCTCTGCCCTCTGACAGGTAAAGACCTCCTGTGTCTAAAACCCCTATAAGATCCTATATCTATAAGCCGCTTTATATTCTGGGAAGTATCTCTTCTTAGATCTCCCTCGACTTTATATTCTTTTTGTATAACCGCGGCAATCCTCGAGACCTCTTCTTCTTTGAGATCTTTGGCCCTTGTATCAAGATTAACACCTGCGGATTTCAGTATCTTGCCTGAAGACGAACGTCCTATCCCATAAATATAAGTCAGGGCTATCTCTATACGTTTTTCTTTTGGTAAATCAATGCCTGCAATTCGAGCCATAATTTTGTACTCCTTATCACCCTTGTCTCTGCTTATGCTTCGGATCTGTGCAAATCACCCTTATGATGCCTTTACGCTTGATAATCTTGCACCTATCACAAACTGTTTTTACAGACGCTTTGACTTTCATTTATTTCACCCTGTATATTATCCTTCCCCTTGTTAAATCATATGGCGAAAGTTCCATTTTTACTTTATCGCCCGGCAAGATCTTTATAAAATTCATCCTCATCTTTCCAGATACATGGGCAAGCACCTTATGACCGTTTTCCAACTCTACTCTGAACATTGCATTTGGCAATGACTCCAGAACTGTACCTTCTACTTCTATTGAATCTTCTTTTGGCATAAGCGATTCCTCTATGTCAATATTACCGGCTCCCCATCCATGACACAAACCGTATGCTCGAAATGGGCCGACAATTTTCTATCTCTTGTCACAGATGTCCATCCATCGCTAAGTATCTCTATCTCATATCTCCCTTCATTAACCATTGGCTCTATAGCAAGGACCATTCCCTTTTTCAATCTAGGCCCGGTCCCGGCTTTGCCAAAATTGGGTATTTCCGGTTCCTCGTGCATCTTTTTTCCTATGCCATGCCCTACAAAATCCCGTACAATCGAATATCCACGGCCTTCTACATATTCCTGTATCGCATGCGAGATATCAAAAAGCCTATTACCCTCTACTGCTTTTTCTATGCCTACAGATAAGGCCTTTTCTGTAACCTTGATTAATCTTCTAGCCTCTTTAGTAACCGAAGTCCCTATCTCTATCGTACAAGCAGCATCTGCGTAAAATCCGCATTTTGCAACTCCGACGTCAATACTTAATATATCCCCTGTTTTGAGCCTTGTTTTACCAGGGATACCATGAACAACCTGTTCATTTATTGAAACGCATATGTTACCAGGGAATCCCTTGTAACCTTTAAAAGCGCTCTTTGCGTCAAAATCTTTTATTATAATCTCTGCTTTCTTATCAAGCTCTCGTGTCGTTACCTCTGGTAAGGCAATCTTCTCAATTTCCTGAAGGACAACTCTTACTATACTGCCTGCTTTTTTAATAAGCGCTATCTCATCTTCAGACTTTATATCTATCATTCTTTCTTCAGTATATCTTTCAACTTTTCGTAGACCTTATCTGCTTCCAAATCCCCTGAGACCTCTTTCAGTATCCCCTTTGCCCCATAGTAATCTATCAGTTCCTTCGTCTGCGTATTATAAACCTCAAGCCTCTTTTCTATAGTTTCCTTATTGTCATCTTTTCTCAGGTAAAGTTCGCCGCCGCACTTATCGCATAACCCCTTCTCTCGGGGTGGCATATTCACAATATGATAATTAGCGCCGCAGTCCTTGCAAAGTCTCCTTCCTGTAAGTCTAAATATAACCGTGTCAATGCTGGTCCTGAAATATATTACAAGATCAATAGGTAAATTCAATCTATCAAGCTCAATATCCAATTTCTTAGCCTGATATAGGGTCCTGGGAAAGCCGTCTAGTATAAAACCTCTGCCTTTATCACCTGAGTTAATCTTTTCAAGCATCATCTCGATAACCATGCCATCAGGTACGAGTTCCCCTTTTTCCATAAAGGACTGGGCCTTCTTACCGATAAAAGTCACCTCCTTTACATTTTCCCTCAATATATCGCCTGTCGAAAGATGCTCAAACTGTTCTCTATCCGAAAGCATATTCGCCTGAGTACCTTTACCTGCCCCTGGCGGACCTAATAGAACCATCCTCATAGTCTAATCGCTACCTTCTTCCCCTGATCCTTCCCTTCTTCATAAACCCTTCGTAGTGTCTCATCAAAAGTTGAGACTCAACCTGTCGCATTGTATCTAACATAACTCCGACTACGATCAAAAGAGCAGTCCCTCCAAAAAAGCTTGCTATTAAATAAGGTATCTTTAACCACGCGCCCAGCATATCAGGAAAAACCGCTATAAAAGCCAGGAATATCGCGCCCGGCAAGGTAATCCTTGTTATGATAAAATCAAAATATTCTGCAGTACGCTTCCCTGGCCTGACCCCCGGAACAAAACCCCCGTATTTTTTCATATTGTCAGCTACATCGGCAGGATTGAATGTTATAGCAGTATAAAAATAAGCAAAAAATATAATCAATAGACTATATATAACTGTATACAAGACCTGGCCTCTCACAAGAGATTGTGCTATCCTTTGCAGCCCTGGATTTGGTATAAACCCTGCTATTGTTGCGGGAAACAATATCAAAGATTGAGCAAATATTATAGGGATAACGCCTGCTTGGTTTACCCTCAATGGTATATAAGTACTCTGTCCGCCATAAACCTTCCTCCCTATAATCCTCTTTGCATATTGCACCGGTATTCTCCGCTGTCCCTGAGTAATTAAAATAACAGCGATGATTACCAATACACCTATAGCGGACATCAAGACAATCGTAAATATATTGATCTGCCTCTTTTCCGGCGCAAAAGGCGAAACCAACGCAAATACCTGGTAAAGAGCAGATGGCAACCTGGAAATAATACCCGCTGTTATAATCAGAGATATACCATTTCCTATCCCACGCTCCTGGATCTGTTCTCCTAGCCACATTATAAAAGCAGTCCCTGTCGTAAGGGTAATAACAGTCAAAAATCTGAACGCCCAACCAGGGTTCTCAACTATTGTAAGCCCTTGAAATCTGGCCGGGTTTTCGAGCCAGACACTGATAAAAAATGACTGAATGATAGCAAGTACCACTGTGCCATAACGCGTATACTGTATTATCTTACGTCTGCCTGATTCGCCTTCTTTTGACAATTTTTCGAGATGCGGCACGACAGTAACTAAAAGTTGCAGTATAATAGAAGCTGATATGTACGGCATTATACCCAACGCAAATATAGTCAAACGTGTCAATGCGCCTCCGGAAAACATATTCATTATGCCAAATAATGTCCCGCCCTGCGCCTTGGTCACGTTTTCAAAAAACTGCATGAGTTGTGCCCCGTTCACTCCGGGGGTCGGAATATAAGCGCCAATCCTATAAACACTAAGAAGAATAAGCGTTATAAATAATTTTTTTCGAAGGTCAGGTATTTTAAACGAATTAGCTAAGGCCTTAAACATATCTTTCTTTCTTAACTAGCAACTAATCTATTATCTCGCACTTTCCCCCGACGCTAGTAATTTTTTCGCGCGCGGTTTTAGAAAAGGCGTGTGCTTTTATGGTTATAGGGACATTGATTTGGCCGTCCCCTAAAATCTTTACAAAATTCACAGGACCTTTAATTATGCCTTTTTCCTTCAATAAGTCAGGCGTTATGGAGCTTTGTTTTTTCAATTTTGCAAGCTTTTCAAAATTGACAATATGATATCCTTTAGTCGGCCTTTTATTAAAGCCTCTTTTTGGCATCTTCCTTATTAAAGGCATCTGCCCCCCTTCAAAGCCAGGCGTTATACCTTTACCAGTACGTGACATCTGCCCTTTATGACCCCTGGTAGATGTCTTGCCATGACCTGAACCGGGCCCTCTGCCAACTATCTTTCTTCTTTTCTTAGCACCAACTGCTGGTCTTAAGTCTTCGATTTTCATTCTGTTTTATCCCGTTCCAGCCTTAACTGTTTCAACCCCTCTAAAGTCGCCTTTGTTACATTAATCGGATTCTGCGTACCCAATGATTTTGTAAGTATATCCTTTATTCCCGCAGCGTCACATATGGCACGCACAGTACCACCAGCTATAACTCCAGTCCCTTCAGATGCGGGCTTCAAAAGAACCTTTCCTGCACCAAAATGACCTAACACTTGGTGAGGTATGGTCTTTCCTTTCAGATTCACTACAAAGAAATTCTTCTTAGCATTCGATAGAGCCTTTCGTATCGCATCAGAGACTTCATTAGCCTTGCCGTATCCACAGCCAACTTTTCCAGCGCCGTTACCTACTGTCACTAATGCAGTAAATGAAAATCTCTTACCGCCCTTAACAACCTTTGAGACCCTATTAACAGTTATAACCTTTTCTATAAACTGTTCCTCTCGCGAGTCTTCAATCTTTTCTATAAGCTTGTCTTTTACCTTTTGTTTATTTATCAACATAGCCTCCTAAAATTTCAATCCAGCCTCTCTCACTGAATCAGCTAATGTCTTTATACGACCATGATATAAATAGCCGCTCCTGTCAAATATAACATGTTCAAGGCCTTTTTTCTTTGCCTCCCGATATACATAAGCGCCAAATTTCTTGGCTGCAGCTATATTCCCTCCGAAACCACATTCCTTTTTAAACTCTTTGTCATTGGTAGAAAGTGAAAGCAATGTAATACTGGATATGTCATCTATAAACTGTATATATAAATTCTTATGGCTTCTGTGGATGTTAAGTCGGGGCCTCTGGTTTGTACCAGAAACAGTCTTCCTGATCCTGTAATGTCTTTTTATTCTCCCTAATTCTGCTTTATTTTTTACCTTTTTTATTATCATGCTACTGCCTTCCCTGCCTTTTTCCTTACATATTCACCCTTATATCTAATACCCTTACCTTTATACGGTTCAGGAACCAAATAACTCCTTATTTCAGCTGCCAATTCTCCCACCTTTACCTTGTCAATACCCTCTATAACAATCTGGTTTGGCTTAGGTGTCTTTACACTGATCCCTTCAGGTATTGGATGTCCTATGGGATGGGAATATCCTAACTGCAAATTTATAGCCTTTCCCTGAACCTGGGCACGATACCCAACACCATGAATCTCAAGGGCCTTTGTATATCCCTCAGTTACGCCTTTTATCATATTACTGATACATGTCCTTACCGTTCCATGCATGGAATAGCTGATTTTATCCTCTTTACGTCTATTTACTATAACTTGTGAACCATCTATTTTTACCTCAATTTCTTTAGGGAAATCCCAAACGAGTTTACCCTTGGGGCCCTCTACAGAAATCTTTCCTGATTCTATCATAACTTTAACTTTATCCGGAACTTGAATTGGTTTTTTACCTACTCGCGACATTCAAATGAACACTTGTTTTACTAAAATCTCCGATTTTCGTAAAACAATCTCCTCTGTTTAACTTCTTTGAAGGTGTGAATTACCAAACATGGCAAAGCACTTCTCCGCCGGTCTGCATCTCCTTTGCCTGCATATCTGTCACAACACCTCTGGAAGTAGATAAAATAGCTGTACCTATCCCCCCCAGTACCTTAGGGATTTTATCTTTCTTAACGTAAGTCCTTAAACCAGGCTTTGAAATTCTCTTCAAACCTATAATAGCAGGCGTCCCTGTCTTTGTATATTTCAAATACACCCTTATCAGTCCTTGTTTCTTATCATCCATAAATTTGAAATCCTTTATGAATTTCTCCCTTTTAAGGATACTAAATATCTCCTGCGAAATCTTGGAAAACGGGACGTCTACCTTTGTCTTCCTGGACATAATTCCGTTTCTTACTATAGTTAACGCATTAGCAATTGGGTCTGTTAAAGTCATGTTTGCTCCTCTTATATAGCACCTTTTGATACTGGATCAAACTTTGGTATTAACTCGTGTACTACCAGCTGGCCTTAGTTATGCCAGGGATATCGCCTCTTGAGGCCTTCTCCCTAAAACAAATACGGCACATTTGAAATTTTCTTAAATACCCGCGCCGCCTGCCACACAATTGGCATCTATTGTATCCTCTCACTTTAAACTTAGGAATCTTCTTCTGTTTTGCTATTAAACATTCTTTTGCCATATTTTCTACTATAGTTCTCCTATTTCTTAGGTTCGCCTGCAAACGGCATACCAAATATCTTCAACAATAGGTAAGACTCTTCTTTACTTCTAGATCTTATATTTACAATAATATCCATACCCTGAAGCCTACTTACTTTATCAATATCTATTTCCGGGAATATAGTCTGTTCTCTCAAGCCTAAAGAATAATTTCCCTTTTGGTCAAATGAGTTAGGCGACACTCCTCGGAAATCCCTGATTCTAGGCAATGCTATATTTATAAGCCTATCCAAAAACTCATACATTATCGCACCGCGTAATGTCACCTTACATCCGACAGGTATCCCTTTACGTATTTTAAAGTTTGCGATTGACTTTTTAGCCCTTGTCAACACACTTTTCTGACCTGATATAGTCGAAAGATCTTTCATGGCCTGTTCTATAATTTTTATATCCTGACTTCCGGCCCCGACACCCATATTCAAAACTATTTTTTGTATGCACGGGGCCTGTAACGGATTTTTATAACCGAATTTAGAACCCAACTCCGCGACTATCTCTTCTTTATATCTCTGCAATAACCTCGGTATCATAACTTTAAACTATTTCCTTGCATTTCTTGCAAATTCTGACTTTTGTGCCGTCAGAAAGAATGCTAAAGCCAATGCGTGTCGCCTTCCCGCATTTTTGACAAACTATCAGTAAATTAGAAATATGGATAGAGCTTTCTCTTTGTATAATTCCGCCCTGCTGGTCTTCTCTGGACCTTCTCGTGTGCTTTTTTACAAGATTAAGGCCCTGGATAATAGCCCTGTCGCTCTTTGAAAAGACCGTAATCACCTTCCCTGATTTCCCTCTATCCTTTCCGATCAATATTTTCACTGTATCGTTCTTCTTTATCTTAGCCATAATCTGTCAACTGTGAACTGTTAACTAAATAACTTCGGGTGCCAAAGAAATAATCTTCATGAAATTCCTATCCCTCAATTCTCTGGCAACAGGCCCGAAAATTCTTGTGCCTCTAGGATTCATTTGCTGGTCTATAACAACCACTGCGTTCCTGTCAAATCTTAAATAAGAGCCGTCGAGCCTACGAATAGGATTAACACTTCTTACTATAACAGCAGTAACCACTTCGCCTTTTTTCACAGCAGCTTCAGGACTAGCCTCTTTTATATTTACAGTTATTATATCTCCTATATTCGCACTCCTTTTACCATGCCTACCTTTCACTCCAATACAAGAGGCCTTCTTCGCCCCTGTATTGTCCGCCACATCTAATATTGTCCGCATGGTAATCATGACATATATTCCTTAAGTATAAAAAAATCCATTAACTCATCACGTTTGATACTCGATACTTGATGCTCGATCCTCGATAATTATATTACGATACAAGTATCCAGTATCTAGCATCGAGGATCAAACATTGAAATCCCAATACTATTTTATAATCTCAACCAACCGCCATCTCTTATTCTTAGATAAAGGCCTGGTCTCCTGGATTCTGACTCTATCTCCTACATTAGCCTCTTCTTTTTCATCATGTGCCATAACCTTGGTGGATTTCTTAATAACGCGTTTATATATAGGGTGCTTTGTAGTCCTTTCTATCTTAACTACAATACTCTTATTCATCTTGTCGCTCACAACCGTACCTATTCGCTCTTTACGCTTAGATCTGGCTTCCATATCAGCTCTCCTGTTTTGGCTTCTCCCGTAATACAGTCAAAATCCTTGCTATATCGCGACGGGTTTGTCCGATCTTACTCGGTTTCTCTACGCGGCCTGTCGATGCCTGCGTACGCATTTCAAAAAGAGACTTTTTCAGGGCATCTAACTTCTGCTCCAGTTCCTGCTTTGTTAAATTTCTTAATTCATCTGCCTTTATCATTTTCTCGTAATAAACCGCGTCTTGAAAGAAAGCTTTGAATCCGCGTATCTCATAGCTTCTTTTGCAAGTGATTCATCTACCCCGCCAAGTTCAAAAATTACCCGGCCTCTTTTAACCGAACTGACCCAATGTACAGGCATCCCTTTACCTTTTCCCATCCTTGTTTCAGCAGGTTTCTTTGTAACTGATTTATCGGGAAAGACCCTTATCCACAATTTCCCGCTGCCTTTTAAGGCTCGCATAACACATACCCTGCACGCCTCTATCTGCACATTTGTCAACCACGCATTTTCTAAGGCCTTTAATCCAAACTCACCAAAAGCAAGGGTCGCACCGCTGGTAGCTATACCTCTTCTTTTTCCTCTTTGATACTTCCTATATTTGACTCTTTTGGGCATTAATACCATATTGAAACTCCTGGATTACTTTTCTTCTGTTTTTCTATTTTCTTTTTTTCCAACAATCACATCGCCGGTATAAATCCACACCTTGACTCCTATCAGGCCTGCCTGTGTATGCGCTTCAGCAAATCCGTAATCCACATCTGCCTTTATAGTCTGCAACGGCACTTTACCATGTTTATAAGATTCCTTTCTTGCTATTTCAGAACCATCTAATCGCCCGCGGCACGCTATCTTTATCCCCTGAGCACCTTGAGTAAGGGCCTGCTGTACAGCCCTCTTCATAGCCCTTCTAAAGGCAATCCTTTTTTCCAGCTGAAAAGCAATATTCTCTGCCACCAGTTGAGCAGAAAGGCTAGGTTGTTTTATTTCCTTTATATCAATCTGCAATTCTTTATTCACGAGCTCTCTAAGCTCATCCCTTAATCTATCGATCTCTGCACCTTTTCTGCCGATAATTACTCCCGGCCTTCCGCTATATATTATTATACGGATCTTATCACTAGCCCTCTCTATCTCAATCTTTGCTACAGCAGCCTGCAATAAGTTTTTCTTTATGTGCTTCCTGATTTTGTCATCTTCAATCAATAAGGCGCCAAAATCCTTTTTTCTGGCAAACCACCTGGAGTTCCAGTCTCTTATATAACCTAATCTAAAACTGTACGGATGGACTTTTTGACCCAATTTACGTCTCCTTATTTAACTTTTCTTTTTCTTACTACGGGTTTTTTTACTGCCTTTTTTTTCGCAGTTACTTTATCTTTATCCACGACCTTTTTCTCCGGCCTTATAATCCTCTCCAACTCCAAGGTTATATGCGTAGTCCTGTGCTTTATCATTCCAGCGCGGCCCATAGTCATGGCTCTATATCTCTTCAACATAGGACCCTTATCAGCCTGAATCAACGAAATATATAAATCCGCAGGTGAGACACTAAACCTCTTATCTGCACTGTCAACAGCTGACTTGAGAAGCCTTTTTATGTAAATGGTAGGCTTTTTATCCATCATATCCAAAAGTGCCTCTGCCTTCACTACAGGTAGCCCCCTTACTATATCTATAACCTTCATTGTCTTTCTGGGAGAAACCCTTATATATCTTGCTATTGCCCTGGTTAACATGTTTAATCTCTTTAAGTCTTTGACAGAGACTGCTCTGTATGAGCCCCGTGTCTCCTAAACATCCTTGTCGGAGCAAACTCTCCGAGTCTATGCCCAACCATATTCTCTGTTATAAAAACAGGGATAAATTTTTTACCATTATAAATAGAAATAGTCGCACCTACAAAATCAGGAATTATAGTGGATCTCCTCGACCATGTCTTAATAGGTTTTCTATCGCCTCTTTTCTTCGTATCTTGGACCTTGTTTAATAATTTATCATCTACAAAAGGACCTTTTTTTAATGATCTACCCATATTAAGCTCCTAATACTTTACTTTTCCTTCTTTTAACAATAAATCTATCTGACGGTTTCGTCTTTCTTGTCTTCAATCCCTTTGCCTTTTGTCCAGATGGAGAACAAGGATGCCTCCCACCAGACGACTTGCCTTCTCCTCCTCCCATTGGATGATCAACAGGATTCATCGCAACACCTCTTACCCTCGGCATACGGCCACACCATCTTGACCTTCCAGCCTTACCAACAGAAACCGCATCATGGTCAATATTCCCGATCTGTCCGATTGTAGCCATGCAATTAAGCTCAATCAACCTCACTTCCCCGGAAGGGAGCTTAATGTGAGCGTAAGATTCTTCCTTTGCCAATATCTGCGCATAACTGCCAGCACTTCTAACAATCTTTCCGCCGCTTCCCTTTCTCAACTCCAGATTATGTATAGGAGTTCCCGCAGGAATATTCTTAAGCGGCATCGCATTACCTGGCTTGATGTCTATCTCTTTCGTACTTGAGATAAGCGTCTCACCTACTCTTAATCCTGCAGGCCAAAGAACATATCTTCTCTCATTATCTTCATACTCTACAAGCGCAATCCTTGAAGACCTGTTAGGGTCATACTCTATAGATAAGACTTTTCCAGGCACATCCATCTTGTTTCTTTTAAAATCAACGATTCTATACCTTCTTTTATGCCCGCCGCCTCTCCATCTGGAAGTAATCCTGCCTTGCGAATTCCGGCCTCCTGTCTTCTTCAACGATTCTGTCAACGACTTTTCCGGCCTGTCTTTAGTGATCTCTTTAAAGTCTGACAGCGCAGTCCATCTAAGCGCAGGAGTTCTTGGTTTATATTGTTTTATACCCATTGTTTACATCCTTACGTCGTCGCTATGTCTATTTTATCTCCCTCTTTAAGCGTAACAATAGCCTTCTTCCAATCAGGCGTTTTACCTGCCTTTTGCCTCAAACGCTTCCATTTGCCGCGCATCTTAATAGTATTAACTTTTACGACTCTGACATTAAATATCTCTTCTACTGCATGTTTTATCTGTATTTTATTAGCCTCCAAAGCCACACGTAACAGGTATTTATTGTCAGATACCATCTGGTTCGAGCTTTTCTCTGTTCTTAATATATTTTTAACTATGTCATAAGAAGACTTCATAAATTAACTCTCTTCTCTGAATGCTCGTATGTGTTACAAGTATCCAGCATCAAGTATCTAGGATCAGACATTTTATTTCAATCGTTTTACTATCGCATCATGAGTTTCTCTGGAAAACAGTATCCTCGTATTTGACAGTATGTCATATACATTAAAATCATCGCTCAATCTTAGACTAAGATTTTCGATATTCCTGCATGAGCGGATAAGATTATCATTTCTTTTGGGATATATGAATAAAATTCTCTTATTATAAACTTTCAACGCCCTTAATAACTTTGCTATCTGGCTGGTCTTAGGCTGACTAACCTCAGGATCTTTTTCTATTACCATGACCTCTTTGTCTTTTGTTTTTGCACTAAGGCCTGACATGATAGCCAGTCTTTTCATCTTCTTAGGAAACTCATAGCCAAAATCTCTCGGCTGAGGTCCAAACACAACACCTCCGCCCCTCCATAAAGGAGATCTGATCGAACCCGCCCTTGCCCTACCAGTGCCTTTTTGTCTCCAAGGTTTTTTCCCTCCGCCTCTAACCTCTCCTCTTTTCTTTGTGGAAGCCGTACCTTGTCTCTGGTTAGCCCTGTACATAACTATAAGCTGGTGTAAAAGCGGCTTGTTTATGTGGCTTGAGAAAACATCCGGATCCAACTTGAACTTATCTACCTTTTTACCAGAAAGACTATAGACATCTAATACCGGGACATCAATCTTTTTTGTTGTCTTGTTCTTCGCTCTTTTTTTCATCTTTCGACCTAACAACCGGTTTCTTCTTCGCTATTCTCAATTCCAGATAAGAATTTTTCGGTCCCGGGACAGGGCCTTTTACAAGTAAAAGATTCTTATCTTTATACACCTTAACTATCTCCAAATTCTGGACGGTCCTCTTTTTATTTCCCATACGTCCGGGCATACGCTGCCCTTTAAAAACTCTGGAAGGAAAACTGCTTCCACCAATAGAGCCTATCCTTCGATGATGCATGGATCCATGGCCACTCGGACCACCACGCCAATGCCATCTTTTGACTCCGCCTTGGAATCCTTTACCTATAGAATTTCCTATAATATCGACAGAATCCTTCTCTCTAAAAATATCAACCGCAATCTCTTTGCCTACAGAGATCTCTTCGTCGATATCAAACATTATTTCTTTAATAAACGCCTTTGGCGACACCTTTACCTTTTTATATAATCCTAACATTGCATTAGATGTATTCTTCTCTTTTTTATTACCGAAACCAAGCAAGACCTTTTTCCCCCGGATATTAAGCACTGTGCAAGGGCCTGCCTCTATAACTGTCACAGGGACAAATTTACCCTCTTCAGTAAAAACTTGTGTCATACCTAATTTCTTACCTAATAAACCCAGTTTCATAGCCTTATTTAATCTCCACATCCACGCCTGCAGGTAAATCTAATTTCCGCAAGGCGTCTATTGTTTTTGCAGTCGGACTAATTATATCTATCAGCCTCTTATGAGTATTCATGCGAAATTGCTCTCTGGACTTTTTATCTACATGAGGAGATCGAAGTACAGTAATGATCTCTTTCTTTGTAGGTAGCGGCACTGGTCCTGAAACCATAGCGCCTGTCCGTTTCGCAGTATCTACTATCTCCATAGCAGACTTATCTAAAAGCTTATAATCATATCCCTGCAATCTTATGCGAATTTTTTGAACTGACATCTTTACTCCGTCTCTACAGCTATTGTATTATATCCGCTACTACTCCCGCGCCTACCGTATGTCCGCCTTCTCTTATCGCAAACCTTAACTCTTTCTCCATCGCTATCGGAGTTATCAACTCTATCTCTAAATCTACATTGTCCCCGGGCATTACCATCTCTGTCCCCTCAGGCAATGTCGCTACCCCTGTCACATCTGTAGTCCTAAAATAAAATTGAGGCCTATATCCTTTGAAAAACGGCGTGTGTCGTCCCCCTTCTTCTTTAGTCAACACATATACCTTTGCCTTGAATTTCGTGTGCGGGGTTATGCTGCCGGGTTTAGCTAATACCTGTCCCCTCTCCAATTCCTTCTTCTCTATACCTCTCAATAGCACTCCTACATTGTCCCCTGCCTGTCCTTCATCCAGGATCTTCCTGAACATCTCTACCCCTGTCACTACTGTCTTCTTCGGCTGATCTATCAATCCTACTATATCTACTTCCTCTCCCACTTTCACCTTACCCCGCTCTATCCTTCCAGTACCTACTGTCCCACGGCCTGTTATACTAAACACGTCTTCTACTGCCATCAAAAACGGCTTCTCTATCTCTCTCTTTGGCTGTGGAATATATGAATCTACCTGCTTCATCAACTCTAATATCGCCCCGCATGCCTTGCACTCGTCTTTTCCGCATCCGCAGTTCATTGCATTCAGACCGGATCCCCTTACCACTGGTATCTTTTCCCCGGGAAATTCATACTTCGTCAATAATTCCCTCACTTCCAACTCTACCAAGTCCAACAACTCAGGATCATCCACTGCATCACATTTATTTAAAAATACTACTACCGCCGGTACCCCTACTTGTCTTGCCAACAGTATGTGTTCCCTTGTCTGCGGCATTGGCCCGTCTACTGCTGATACTACCAATATTGCTCCGTCCATCTGCGCGGAACCGGTTATCATGTTCTTTATGTAATCTGCATGCCCAGGACAATCTACGTGTGCATAATGTCTCGCCTCTGTCTCGTACTCCGCATGATGTACATTTATTGTTACTCCTCTTTCTTTCTCTTCAGGAGCATTATCTATCTCATCAAACTTCTTTGCCTGTGCCAAGCCTCTGGCTGCTAGACATATTGTGATTGCGCTCGTAAGAGTTGTCTTCCCATGGTCTACATGTCCTATGGTACCTATGTTTACATGCGGTTTCGTACGTTCAAATTTTTCCTTCGCCATTTTTAGTTCCTCCTTAAATGAGCACTCAAGTTACGAAAATCAAAGATTTTCGTAACTTGATTTTCTCTGTTCAGGTCCCCTGAAGGTGCGAATTTACTTCCCAATCACCTTATCTGCTATATTTGAAGGCACTTCAGCATAATGCGAAGGCTCCATTGTATATGAAGCTCTTCCTTGTGTCAAGCTTCTTATAGCAGTTGCATACCCAAACATCTGTACAAGAGGGGCATTCGCCTCTATGACCTTTAATTTTCCTCTTTGTGTGATATTATGGATCTTACCTCGCCTAGAATTCAAATCACCTATAACATCCCCTGTATATTCTTCTGGAAAAATAACTTCCAGCTTCATTATCGGTTCCATGAGTATAGATTTTGCCCTTTTTAAACCTTCGCTAAGAGCAATAGAACCAGCCATCTCAAAAGCCAACTCTGAAGAATCCACTTCATGAAAAGAACCATCAATCAATGCAACATGTGTATCTATTACAGGATAGCCGGCCAGGACACCTGTTTTTGAAGACATCTCGACGCCTTTCTTCACAGCAGGTATATATTCCCTAGGTATATTACCTCCAACAATCTTATTCTTAAATTCTATTCCTTGTCCGGAATCGCCTGGCTTTATTATAATAATTACATGCCCGTATTGCCCCCTGCCTCCTGTTTGCTGTATAAACTTACCTTCGGATCTAACCTCAAGAGTCGGCTTCTCTTTGTATGCAACTTGAGGAGTCCCTGTTTTTGCGGCTACCTTGAATTCTCTGGAAAGTCTATCTATAATTACTTCGAGATGAAGCTCTCCCATCCCTGATATAATGGTTTGACCTGTTTCATTATTATATCTTACCCTAAAAGTAGGATCCTCATCCTGCAATTTGTTCAATGCCAGCCCTAGTTTATCCTGATCCATTTTTGTAGTGGGTTCTATAGCCATAGAAACAACCGGCTCAGGGAAATGTATCTTTTCTAAAATTATGGGATAGTCCTCTTCACAAAGCGTATCTCCTGTCTGTGAATTCTTCAAACCAACGACGCCTACTATATCCCCTGCGCCTGATGCCTCTATGATCTCTTGCTTATTTGCATGCATACGGACGATTTTGCTCAACCGTTCTTTTTCGTCCCGGTTTATGTTATATACGTACGTACTCTTTCTTATAGTTCCAGAATAAACCCTTATGTAAGTAAGCCTCCCCACGTAAGGATCAGTGACAATCTTAAAACAAAGACCGCAAAAAGGCTCATCATCATCCGTCTTCCTGAATATCTCATGCTCTGTTTCCGGATGGACACCTTTCACAGGAGGAATATCCATCGGAGAAGGCAGATATTCACATACCGCGTTCAACATCATCTGTACGCCTTTATTTTTAAACGCAGCCCCGCACAATATAGGGACAAACATATCATTTATAACTGCCTTACGCACTGCATTGTGTATCTCAGAATCTCTCATTTCCTTATCATGGACGTACTTATCCATCAACTCATCATTATACTCTGCCAGCTTTTCAATAAGGTCGTGTCTAAATTGCTTCGCCTCTTCTAACATACCTTCAGGTATAGGCTGCTCCTCAAAATTTTCGTCAATTTCATTTTCATCGAACAAAAAGGCCTTCATCTGGATCAGATCTATCACACCTCTAAAATCATCCTCACTTCCGATAGGCAATTGTATAGGAAATGCAATCGCTCCCAGCTTATCCTCCATGTCTTTGACGACCTTTAAAAAATTCGCTCCCACCCTATCCATCTTGTTTACAAAAGCTATTCTCGGAACCCTATACCTATCTGCCTGGCGCCACACTGTCTCTGATTGCGGCTGAACTCCACCGACACCACAAAACACCACTATTGCTCCATCCAGCACCTTCAATGATCTTTCAACCTCGGCAGTAAAATCTACATGGCCAGGCGTATCTATTACATTTATTCTACAATCTTTCCAACTGCAAGTCGTGGCCGCTGCCTGGATAGTAATACCCCTCTCCTGCTCCTGTTCCATCCAATCCATCGTAGCAGTGCCTTCATCCACCTCGCCCAGTTTATAGAGTCTTCCTGTGTAATAGAGCATTCTTTCAGTGGTAGTAGTCTTCCCTGCATCTATATGTGCTATAACACCAATATTCCTTATTTTTTCTAAGGGTACATCTCTAATCATACGTATATTATTTGTTTTCTCCTGATACAAAACCGTCATATGTTGAAATATTTCCTTTTATAATTCTAACCATATCACCAACGATAATGCGCAAACGCCTTATTGGCCTCTGCCATCCTATGCATCTCATCTCGCTTCTTCATTGCAGAACCTTGAGACTTAAAGGCATCCATTATCTCATCTGCAAGTTTCTCCTCCATGGGCTTTCCTTTTTTCTGTCTGGCAAAGTCTCTTATCCACCTCATTGCAATAGAAGCCCCACGGTCGGCCTTTACCTCAATCGGCACCTGATATGTAGCGCCTCCTACCCTTCTGGGTTTTACTTCTAAAAGAGGCCTAACACTATCAACTGCCTTCTGTAAAACCTCTAAAGAATCTTTATTACCTGTCTTATCTGACACTATATCCAATGACTTATACATTATATCTTCTGCAAGAGACTTTTTGCCTTCCGCCATAATAACATTAACGAATCTAGAAATTAGTTTACTGTTATATTTAGGATCAGCTGTAACATCTCTTTTTACCGCTCGTCTGCGCCGCATATGTATCTCCCTATTTTCGACATTATCCCTTCGGTCTCTTTGCCCCGTATTTAGACCGACTCTTTCTCCTATTCTGCACCCCTGCAGTATCCAGGGTCCCCCTAACAATATGATATCTAACACCAGGAAGATCCTTTACCCTGCCGCCTCTTATTAAAACTATCGAATGTTCCTGAAGATTGTGACCTTCGCCAGGAATGTATGAAGTGACCTCAATACCATTTGTCAACCTGACCCTGGCAACCTTTCTCAATGCCGAGTTAGGTTTCTTAGGCGTTTGAGTCTTCACCTGCACACACACACCTCTCTTCTGCGGACACCTTTGAAGTGCGCGTGATTTTGTCTTTCTCTTTTTTTCGCTTCGACCTAATCGTATTAACTGGTTAATTGTTGGCATAATTATTCCCGTTTCTACTTTTCCTCTTCATCTTTTTTGTTTTCTTCTTGAAGCTCCTCCACCCCTTCTCTAACCATATCTATATCCCTATGGTCCTTGTATCCTGTACCTGCTGGTATTAAATGCCCCATGATAACATTCTCTTTCAATCCCCTAAGCTCGTCCACTTTCCCGCTTGCAGCTGCCTCTGTCAAAACTCGCGTTGTTTCCTGAAAACTCGCTGCGGATATGAAACTCATTGTGCTAAGAGATGCCTTTGTAATACCTAAAAGTATCGGTGTGGCGCTTGCTGGTTTTTGTTTTTTCTTCGCCACTTTCGCATTTTCATCCTGAAACGCTATTTTATCTACTTGCATCCCTATCAAAAATTCCGTATCCCCAGGGTCTTCTATTTTGACCTTTCTAAGCATCTGCTTTACGATTATCTCTATATGCTTATCATTTATCCTTACACCTTGTAATCTATAGACCTCCTGCACTTCATCAACAAGATATTCCTGCAATCTCTTTTCACCACTCACCCTCAAAATATCCTGAGGATTTATAGGTCCGTCTACAAGCTGATCGCCTGTTACGACTCTATCACCCTTATAAACATTTAAATGTTTGCCATGCGGTATTATATATTCTCGTTTCATACCGGAGGCTGATCTTACAATAATCCTTCTCTGACCTTTTTTCGATGTGGCGAATTCCACTATACCGTCTATTTCGCTTATCATTGCAGGATCTTTTGGTCTTCGTGCCTCAAAGAGCTCTGCGACCCGCGGTAATCCTCCTGTAATATCTTTTGTCTTACTAACCTGTCTCGGCGTTTTAGCAATAAGATCTCCTGCTTTAATAGACGCGCCGTCTTGACAAACTATATGCGCCCCGGCAGGAATCGGATATAGTGCCAGGACGTCTTTTTTATCATCTTCTATGACTATCTGCGGATGATACTCACCTCTATGCTCCACAATAACACGACCGCTAAGACCAGTTGCCTCATCTTCTTCTTCGACCATAGTTACTTCTTCTATAATATCCTCATATCTTACCTTTCCGCTTACCTCTGTCAATATAGGCGATGTATAAGGATCCCATCTTACAAAAATAACACCCTTTTCTATCTCTTTGGCATCCTCTATATATAATATAGATCCGGAAGGCACAGTGTGCTTTTCAAGCTCTCTACCAGTATCATCATTTATACTTATCTGGCCATTACGGTTTAAAACTACTGTCTCACCTGACTCCTGTTGGACTCTCTTGAGATTATGATACTTAACTATACCTTTTGACCTAGACTTTATATACGACTGTTCAATAATCCTGGACGCTGTTCCACCTATATGAAAGGTTCTCATTGTAAGCTGCGTGCCAGGTTCTCCTATGGATTGAGCAGCGATTATACCAACAGCTGTGCCAAGCTCTACTATCTTCCCGGTTGACAAATCTCTACCGTAACACTTAGCACATATACCAAGCTTTGTCTCACATGTCAAAACACTTCGGATCCTTATCTTCTCTATACCGGCTGACTCTATACGCTCTGCCTCATTCTCCTTTATCTCATTTCCTGCTTCAACGATAATCTCATCAGTAATAATATCTACAATATTATCTACTGCCACCCTTCCCATTATTCGTTCTCTCAGAGGCACGACCTCTTCATCTGCTTCAATTATTGCGCCTATCAATATCCCGTTCAACGTACCACAATCCTTTTCCCTTACTATAACATCCTGAGCCACGTCTACGAGACGCCTGGTAAGATATCCAGAATCAGCTGTCTTGAGCGCAGTATCAGCCAAACCTTTCCTCGCACCATGAGTAGAGATAAAGTATTCTAATACAGTCAACCCCTCTTTAAAATTAGCGATTATAGGCGTCTCTATAATTTCACCCGAAGGCTTAGCCATAAGACCTCTCATACCTGCAAGCTGTCTTATCTGCTGTTTCGAACCTCTCGCGCCAGAATTAGCCATCATAAATACCGGATTAAATGCATCAAGTTCTCTGAATAACATGTCTGAAATCTTATCAGTGGCATGGGTCCAGATATCTACAATTTTATTGTATCTTTCACGTTCCGTTATGATTCCTCGTTTATATTGATCTTCTACAGAATTCACTTCTTTCCTTGAACCAGAAATCATCTTTTTCTTGTCTTCCGGAATCTGCAAATCATCGATTGAAATCGATAACCCAGCAAGAGTTGCATATTCAAAACCTATCTTCTTCACATCGTCCAGAAGTTTCACGGTAACATCGTGACCAAACATTTTATAGCAATCCGCAATAACCTTACTTAAAACCGACTTCTCTAATACCTTGTTAACAAATGACATCCCTTTCGGCAGTATTCTATTGAAAACTATCCTTCCTGCAGTTGTGTCTATATAATCCTTATCCATTCTCAATTTTATCTTGGCATGTATATCTATCTCGCTATCATAGAGTGCAACTTCCGCCTCTTCTTTACTAGCAAAACCACTACCTTCTCCTTTCATGCCGGATTTTTCCTGAGTTAAATAATAACAACCGAGCACGATATCCTGAGTAGGTGTAATAATAGGTCTACCGTCAGACGGAGAAAAAATATTATTGGACGAAAGCATTAGCAATCTGCATTCCATCTGGGCCTCCATAGAAAGAGGCACATGAACCGCCATCTGGTCTCCGTCAAAATCAGCATTAAATGCAGTACAAACCAAAGGATGTATTCTTATTGCTTTCCCCTCTACTAGAACCGGCTGAAATGCCTGTATCCCAAGCCTATGCAATGTAGGGGCTCTATTCAACATCACTGGATGGTCCTTTATCACATCATCCAGAATATCCCAAACTTCCAACCGTGCCTTTTCCACCATCCTTTTTGCACTTTTTATAGTATGTACAAATCCTTTTTCTTTTAACTTTTTAATAATAAACGGCTCAAAGAGCTCCAATGCCATCTTTTTCGGAAGACCGCACTCCCATAACTTCAACTCAGGCCCTATTACGATAACAGACCTTCCTGAATAGTCCACGCGTTTTCCTAACAGATTCTGTCTGAACCTGCCCTGTTTACCCTTCAACATATCGCTCAAAGACTTCAAAGGTCTATTGGCAGGACCTAACACCGGCCTACCATGTCTCCCATTATCGAATAACGCATCCACTGCCTCTTGCAGCATACGCTTTTCATTCCTTATAATTATATCCGGTGCCTTGAGCTCTATTAGTTTTTTTAGACGGCTATTGCGGTTTATAACTCTTCTATATAAATCGTTCAGATCACTCGTCGCAAATCTGCCGCCTTCAAGAGGAACAAGAGGCCTAAGGTCAGGCGGTATGACGGGTATCACATCCACTATCATCCATTCGGGCTTGTTCCCCGATTTGTTAAGCGCCTCTATTATTTTTAACCTCTTCAATATCTTTCTTTTGGTCTGTTCTGATTTTTGCTCATGTAAATCTAATTTGAGATTCACAATCAATTCGTCAAGGTTGATCTCCTTCAGAAGCTCACGTATAGCTTCTGCGCCGATCATAGCCTTAAATTTATTACCGTATCTCTCACCATACTGTCTATATTTCTCTTCGGTTAAAAGCTCTTTTTTCTTAAACGGCGTATCTCCAGGGTCAATAACAATAAATTCTTCATAATAAATGACCTTCTCCAGATCGCGCAACCCCACATTCAAAAGTAACGCCATGCGACTGGGCATTGCCTTAAAAAACCATATATGAGAACAAGGCGAGGCCAAGTCTATATGAGCCATCCTTTCCCGTCTCACTTTGGAAAGCGTAACTTCCACACCGCACCGGTCGCACACGATCCCCTTATACTTAACACGCTTATACTTCCCACAACTACACTCCCAGTCACGAGTAGGCCCAAATATTCTTTCACAAAAAAGCCCGTCTTTTTCAGGTCTCAAGGTCCTGTAATTAATGGTCTCGGGCTTTTTTACTTCGCCTCTAGACCAGGACCTGATAACTTCAGGAGAAGCAATCTTTATTGATATAAAATCAAAAGAAGCTGTTTCTTTAGATAACATATTTTTGCTCCCTATTTCTTTTTCCTTTTTGCCCTTTTGCGCTCTTTGCGCCTCTCTTTTAAAACCTCTTTTGAAAACACAGCAGGTGAAACACTCCCGCCACCTTCTTTATATTCTGTCCTAATATCCAGACAAAGACTCTGCAGTTCTTTAACAAGAACGTTAAAGGACTCAGGAGTCCCGGGATTAAAGCCATGCTCACCTTTTACTATAGATTCATATATCTTGGTCCTCCCAGTAACATCATCACTTTTTACAGTCAAAAGTTCCTGCAATGTATAGGCAGCCCCGTATGCCTCTAATGCCCACACCTCCATCTCACCAAACCTCTGTCCTCCGAACTGGGCCTTACCGCCAAGAGGCTGCTGAGTCACCAGACTATACGGTCCTATTGAACGGGCATGTATCTTATCGTCAACAAGATGAGCAAGCTTCATCATGTATATATATCCTACTGTAACCTTCTGATCAAACGGCTCTCCCGTCAATCCGTCAATCAATACTACTTTCCCATCCTCAGGAAGGCCGGCTTTATTCAATTCCAACTTTATCTCATCTTCTCTTGCACCGTCAAATACAGGGGTAGTAACCTTAAAGCCCAAGACTTTTGCTGCCCAGCCAAGATGTGTCTCAAGGATCTGACCTACATTCATTCTCGAAGGAACACCGAGAGGATTCAAAACGATTTCAACGGGAGTTCCATCCTCCATAAACGGCAGATCTTCCTCCGGCAAAATCTTTGCAATAACACCCTTATTACCATGCCTGCCGGCTATCTTATCTCCGACCGAAAGTTTTTTCTTGCTGGCAATATATACAACCACCCTCTTTAAGACTCCGGCCGGTAATTCATCTCCTCTTTTTATCTTATCTACGTCGTGCTCCTCTTCATAAAGGACCTCTTCTAACTGATCGTTGTAAATCACTAAAGTCCTCTTTACTTCAAATTCAAGCTCAGGATCTTTTTCTATCTTTATACTAGAACTATCGCATTTTTCAAATTTGGCTATGTCTTTTTTCCTGATAGGACGACCATCTGCTATCAAGGTAGTACCTGTCTCATCAGACTCAAGCGGGGCTGACAACTTGACACCCGAAAGGAGTTTAAATAAACGCGCTTCTTTTTCTTTTTTAATATTTTCTACACGTTTCCCGTATTCATCCCTTATCTTTTGTATCTCTTTATGTTCTTTCTGCAACTCCTCTTTTGTCTTTGACTTTGGACCTTTTCTGGAAAAAATCTTCGTATCTACTACAATACCTTCTACTCCTGAAGGAACTGTCAGGGATGCATCACGGACATCTCCTGCCTTCTCACCGAAGATTGCCCTCAAAAGTTTTTCTTCCGGAGAAAGCTCTGTCTCACTCTTAGGTGCGACTTTTCCCGCGATTATATCACCTGGCCCCACCTCTGCACCGACTCTGATGACGCCATCATCTCCAAGATTCTTAAGAGACTCCTCACTCACATTAGGTATATCTCTTGTAATCTCTTCATTCCCAAGCCGTGTCTCCCTCGCCTCTATTTCAAACTCTTCTACATGTATAGAAGTAAACTTGTCATCTTTTATAAGTCTTTCGCTAACAAGGATAGCGTCTTCAAAGTTATAACCACGCCAAGGCATGAATGCTACAAGCACATTTCCTCCCAGAGCCAGTTCTCCGCCATTTGTAGCAGGACCGTCAGCAATAGTATCGCCTGCTGAAATCCTGTCTCCGGGTTTAATAATCGGCCTCTGATTTATACAGGTATTGGCATTACTCCTTGCAAACTTCCTCAATTTATAAACAATACTATTATTAACCACAATTTCATCTGCCTGAACATACGTAACCTTTCCCCCTGCCTTAGCTACTACCAAGGCCCCAGAATCCACAGCTGCCCGCTTTTCTAAACCCGTGCCTATCAATGGCGCTTCAGTAAAAAGTACCGGCACAGCCTGACGTTGCATATTAGAACCCATGAGAGCGCGGTTCGCATCATCATGCTCAAGAAATGGTATTAGACCCGCCGCAACGCTAACAAGCTGTTTTGGCGATACATCCATGTAATCAATCTTACTAGGCTGAACAATAGGAAAGTTTCCTCTATGCCTACAAGGCACCCGATCCTCTACAAAATATCCTTCTTTATCTAACTTTGCATTGGCCTGAGCAACTATATATTGATCTTCAACATCAGCTGTGAGATAATCAATTTTATTTGTAACCCTGCCATGTTCTACTTTTCTATAAGGCGTCTCTATAAAACCGAATTTATTTACCCGACCGTAGCTACTTAATGAAGATATAAGACCTATATTAGGACCTTCCGGCGTCTCAATGGGACATATCCTTCCATAGTGTGAATGATGGACATCACGGACTTCAAAACCAGCCCTTTCTCTCGATAAACCTCCGGGACCAAGAGCACTCAAACGCCTCTTGTGGGTCATCTCTGCTAAAGGATTTGTCTGATCCATAAACTGGCTAAGCTGGCTCCTACCAAAAAAATCTTTTATTACACTCGATAGCACCTTTGAGTTTATCAGATGATATGGCATCATGGTATTCATGTCATAAATAGCCATACGATCTCTGCAGAAACGTTCCATCCTTGCAAGACCGATTCTAAACTGTTCCTGTAAAAGTTCTCCCACGGTCCGAACCCGCCTATTGCCAAGATGATCTATATCATCTATTTCACCCTCGCCATTTCTTAAACCCAAAAGGTATCTGACTACATTCACAACAGTTTCCTTATCCAATACACTCTTTTCCAGAGACACCTTCATGTCTAATTTACGATTCAATATATAACGACCGACTTTACTCAAATCATATCTTTTCTTATCAAAAAACAATCTATGCAATAAAAGTTTTGCACTTTCAACTGTTAAAGGATCCCCCGGCCTAAGTTTCCTATAGATATCCAGATATGCCTCTTCAATGGTTTTCGTATGATCCCTATCTAGGGTGTCAGAAATTTCCTTCACAGTGTATCTAAAGAGGTCTAAAGATCTTAGCCCTGCCTCCCATATTTTATCTATATTTTCATCGTTTAATGTGGAATTATTCTCCACCAAAACATCTCCCGTATCAGGGTGTTTTATATCTTTTACCACAACTCTTCCTATATATTTAATTAGGGCTGCCTTCCTTGTAAATCTCACCCTTTCCACACCTGTAAAGAGTCTCATGATATCTTCGTTTGTCTCATATCCAAGCGCTCTCAAAAGAACAGTAGCCAAAATCTTTTTACGTCTGTCAATGAACACATACAATATATCATTCGCATCGAATTCAAATTCCAACCATGCACCGCGGCCAGGAATAATCCTTCCGGAATATATCCTCTTGCCTGTAGGGTGCAAAGTCTCTTCAAATGATACTCCGGGAGACCTGTGAAGCTGACTCACTACCACCCTCTCATCTCCATTAATAATAAAGGTACCGTTTTCTGTCATCAAAGGCAGATCACCCAAATACACCTCTTGTTCTTTAGTATCCTTTTGGGATTTCAATCTGACCTTTATCTTAAGCGGCACTGCATAAGTTACAGCCCTCTTTTGAGACTCCAATCTGTCATATTTCGGTTTTCCCAGTGTATAATATAAAAATTCCAGCCTGTAATTACCGTCGTTACTCTCCACGGGAAATACATCTTCAAACACAGCCTGTAGGCCATCTCGTTTACGTTTAGTCTTGGGCTTATCTATCTGCAAAAAATCAACGTAAGATTCTCTCTGGATCTCTAAAAGATAAGGCAGGGGTATGACTTCTTTTAATTTTGCGAAATTTTTACGGTTTGGCATAGAAATCTCCGAAATAAAAAACGTTTAAACTCAAAAGGTAAAAATAAAAAGGCAAAACTACAAGTTAAAACTAAAAAGTTTTGAATTTTAAATTTTGGTTTTTACTTTTTCCTTTTTACTTTTGAATTTATTTAAGCTCTACCTTCGCTCCCTGTGCCTCTAGCTTCTTCTTAATATCTTCTGCTTCGTCTTTACCGACTGCCTCTTTTACTGTCTTAGGGGCGCCTTCGACAAGATCTTTGGCCTCTTTAAGTCCAAGGCTGGTAATCGTACGGATCTCTTTTATTACCTGAATCTTCTTATCTCCTGCTGCTGCCAGGACAACAGTAAAAGTCGTCTTCTCCTCTTGCTCTCCGGCTGGCGCACCTGCAGTCTGAGCGCCACCTACTGCGGCGACAACAGGAGCCTGTGCAGTTACACCAAACTTCTCCTCGATAGCCTTGACAAGATTCGAAAGCTCCAGAACAGACATAGTTTCGATTGTGCCAAGCATCTCTTCGATCTTCTTTTCATCTGCCATTTTGTACCTCCGTGATATTTATGATTCTTTTTTGTCCTCTTCCTTAGATTCTTTTTTTTCTTCTTCTATTTTAGGTTCTTCTTTTTGTTCAGGTTCTGCTTTATCTTCATTTTTTTCCTCGACCTCGTCCTTCGACGAGCTCGGGACTTCCTCCGGTCGTTTTCCTTCGTCTGTTTTCTCTTTTTTATCCTTTACTGCATTCAATGCATATAAAATCTTACATAAAATCGCACTGAGCGCACCTGCTAATCCCTGTATAGGTGCATTAAGCACATTTGCGAGTTGACCAAGCAAAACTTCTTTTGAAGGAAGAGAGGCAAGCCTCGAGATATCTTCTTTAGAAAGGACAGCCCCATCCATTGCGCCGCCGCGGATACTGAGACGCTCATGTTCCTTTGAAAATTTCGCAAGAATCTTCGATATATAAGTCGAATCGTCTTTCTGGTATATAGCAATACCGACTTCTCCCTCGATGAATTGGCCTATCATACTATTGGGACCTTCAGAAATCGCCCTTTTCGCTATCAAATCTTTTATGACAAGATATTCACTTGAAACATCTCTCAATTGTTTACGCAGATCATTTAGATCCTGAGAAGACAACCCCTTGAAATTCGTAATAATAAACATACCCCTCGTGTTAAGTCGAGTTGCCATCTCTTCAACCATTATTTTCTTGCATTCTTTTGAACGTTTTGCCATTTTATTATGTAGTCCCCAATTTTACCAAATCCAGTTTCAAACCAGGACCCATTGTTGTTGAAACAGCGATGTTCTTTATGTACTTGCCTTTTACACCATGTGGCCTGGCTTTGTTGATAGTATTTATAACCGTGCTTGCATTTTTACAAATCGCGCCTTCTTCAAAAGAAAGCTTACCGATACCGATATTTATGGTCCCAAGTTTATCAAGTTTAAACTCAATCCTGCCTGCCTTTGCCTCTTTCACAGCCCTACCTAAATCATTTGTAACTGTGCCTGTTTTTGGGTTTGGCATAAGACCGCGAGGACCAAGGAATTTTCCCAATTTACCGACGTCCCGCATCATATCCGGGGCACTTATCACGACATCAAAATCAATCCATCCCGCACCTATCTTTGTAATCAGATCTTGCCCCCCTACATAATCTGCGCCTGCTTCTTTTGCATCATTTGCACCTTCACCTTTACATAACACAAGTACCTTTACATTCTTACCGATCCCGTGAGGCAATATCACGGTACCCCGAACCATCTGGTCAGACTGTTTCGGATCAGCATTCAACTTAAAAGCAAGCTCTACTGTCTCATCAAACTTTGCATGCGGCACTTTCTTAAGTAATGTTACCGCCTCTTCCAAGATATAGGCCTTATTTTTATCTACTGCCTTTTGATATTCTTTTGTTCTTTTTGTTAGCTTTGTCAAGCTACCACCTCTATACCCATGCTTCTGGCAGTCCCTTCAACTGTCCTCATAGCAGTTTCAAGGTCTGATGCATTAAGGTCTTTCATTTTAGTTTCGGCAATCTCTTTTACCTGTGCCTTTGTAACTTTGCCTATCTTTTCTTTATTCGGCTGGCCAGAGGCCTTTGCGACTCCACAGGCACGCTTTAGAAGTATCGAACACGGAGGACTCTTTATAATAAATGAAAAAGATTTGTCTTCATAGACACTGATAACGACAGGAAGAACCAGTCCTGGCCGGTCTTTTGTCTTTTCATTAAAAGATTTGCAAAATTCCATTATGTTAACGCCATGTTGACCTAAGGCCGGACCTACGGGAGGAGCAGGATTTGCCTGACCACCTGTAACATGTAATTTAATTAGTGTCTTTACTTTTTTTGCCATGACTACAGCCTCTCTACCTGCCAGTATTCCAGTTCAACCGGTGTGGCTCGGCCAAATATCGAAACCATTACCTTTATCTTACCTTTATCAGGATTAATCTCTTCAACCGTACCGTTAAAATTTATAAAAGGGCCTTCTATAACTTTAACGCTATCACCTTTCTCAAAAACTACCTTAGGTGTAGGTTTCTCCTTCTTCTCTTCAGTCTGTTTTATAATATGATTAACTTCGCTCTCTAATAAAGGAACAGGTTTAGCCTTAGCTCCTATAAAACCCGTCACGCCTGGTATATTCCTTATGGTATACCATGCTTCATCATCCAAATCCATCTCCACCAACACATAACCAGGAAAAAATTTTCTAAGAGATATCTTCTTCTTACCATCCTTGACTTCTGACACCTGTTCTGTTGGTATAAGGACCTGGAAGACTTTTTCCTTTAGAGCACCCTCCTGCAGCTTGTTCTCTATAGTTGCCTTTACCTTTTCTTCTTGTCCCGTTAATGTATGTATAACGTACCACTTGTGACTCATAGAAATAATGTCTCTATCTTAGCAAAAGACTCATAAATCTTGACAATATCAAGTCTACAATACCTATAAACAACGCCAGAAGTGCCGTAGAAATAATCACAACTCCTGTGGAGCCTATTAATTCCCTGCGATCAGACCAAGAAACCTTCTGCATCTCAACCTTAACTTCGGTTACGAATTTTATAATGTTTGTAAAGATTTTCATATTTAAAATTTAATTACACCGCTAGTTTTTTATAATAATAAGGTCCTTCACTTCGCTATGAGGCTCCTTTTCGTCGCCTCATTACGCTCGTTCAGGATCAATTCCGTCTTTCGGCGGAATTGGCAGGCCAGGAGGGATTCGAACCCCCAACACGCGGCTTTGGAGACCGCTGCTCTGCCAATTAGAGCTACTGGCCTCCGATGAACCTAATCTTCATAATGTTAAGGCGACATCTATGTCTTTGACAGCGCCCGAATGTCTTGTAAAGAGCGCAAAGAACTTGCGCCCTCTACATCATTTTTCTTCTTTATGCAATGTCCTCTTCTTACAAAACTTACACAATTTTTTTATTTCAAGTCTTTTAGTCTGTTTTTTTTTATTTTTTGTGCTTGTGTAATTTTTTCTTTTGCATTCCGTACAAGCAATGATTATCAATTCTCGCGGCATTGTTACTCCACTATTGTATTATATCCGCTACTACTCCCGCGCCTACCGTATGTCCGCCTTCTCTTATCGCAAACCTTAACTCTTTCTCCATCGCTATCGGAGTTATCAACTCTATCTCTAAATCTACATTGTCCCC
>JAHJHC010000091.1 GCA_018824145.1 Candidatus Omnitrophota bacterium
AGATAAAGGTAATGCCTATTGTAAGAGAAAGAGACGGGCTTGCGATGAGCTCAAGGAATATTTATTTAAGTCCGACGGAGCGTAAAGAGGTGTTATTATATAACTCTTTAAAATTAGCAAAAGATCTGCATGGCAAGGGAGAAAGAGATGCAAAAAAGATAATAAAAAAGATGTCAGGCTTGATGCGCAGCCAAAACCATGCAAAAATAGATTATATCTCTATAGTGGATATCAAAAGACTTAAGGATGTAAATAGGATTTCAGGAAAGGTACTGGTTGCAGTCGCGGCGAAGGTTGGTAAAACGAGATTAATAGATAATATAATTTTGTAAGGGGGATAAGCCATGTTTCGTACAATGTTAAAATCAAAGATACAGAAGGCAAAGGTTACCCAGACAAATCTGGAATACAGCGGAAGTATTTCAATAGATCCCGATATATTAGAGGCATCTGATATTATTCCTAATGAGAAGGTCCAGGTCGTAAATCTGAATAATTCAAGCAGGATAGAGACTTACGCTATACCCGGCAAGAGAGGTTCGGGTATGATAGGTATGAACGGAGGCGCAGCTAGACATGCTGTAGTAGGGGATAAATTGCTAATAATGTCATATGTGATTACGGAAACAAAAGATGCTATAGGACATACGCCGAAGATCATTGCCCTTGATGATAATAATAAGATTATAGGGAAATAAAGGACTTATGAATGATCCCAGAAAACTGGACGACGTTAAATATAAAGAGAATCTGAAAAAGAAGATCCTGAAGTTAAAGAAAGAGAAGGATGCCGTAATAATTGTACATAATTACCAGAGGGACGAGATCCAGGATATTGCTGACATTAGCGGAGATTCTTTGGCCTTGAGCCAGGCAGCGGTTCGGGCAGATGCCAAGGTTATTGTGTTTTGCGGTGTGCATTTTATGGCAGAAAGTGCTTCGATATTGAATCCTGATAAGATTGTGCTTTTGCCTGTCAAAGAAGCCGGCTGTCCGATGGCGGATATGGTCAGCGTAGAAGGTTTGAGGCAGAAGAAGAAAGAGCATCCTGAAGCAGCTGTTGTATGTTACGTAAATACTACTGCTGCTATAAAGGCGGAGAGTGACATATGCTGCACATCCAGCAATGCTGTCCAGATAGTAAAATCACTGAAGGATTATAAAGAAGTCATATTTATCCCTGATAAGAATTTGGGCAGATACGTGCAACAAAATGTGCCTGATAAAAAGATTATTCTGTGGGAGGGCTTTTGTCCGACACATGTACGTGTATCAAACGATATAGTATTAGAGGCGAAAAAACTTCACCCTGAAGCCGAAATTTTATCGCACCCTGAATGCAATCCTGATGTGCTTTCTATAAGTGACGGGATTTTCAGTACAGGAGGGATGTTTAAATATGTAAAGACTGCGAAGGCAAAATCATTTATTATAGTTACGGAATTAGGTATGCTTTATGGATTAAAGAAGGCTAATCCCGGCAAGAATTTTTACATTCCTACCGATAGGCTTATCTGTCCGACAATGAAACTTACTACTTTAGGATGGGTGTTGTATTCTCTTGAGTCGATGGAACACGAAGTTAAGATTACAGGCGAAATAAAAGAGAAGGCGTATAAGGTATTGGAGCGTATGCTTAAGGTGTCAGGCGAGAAATCAGGCGCAGCTATATCCGGTGTTTAAATGAAAAAAATAGGAATAATCGGTTGCGGTGTAATTGGTTCGGCTTGTGCGGGGTTTATACAAAGTCAGTTGCGCAGGACCGCCAGGGTAGTAGCCCTTTGCGATATAGATTCAAAAAAGGCAAAGATTCTTTCGAAGAAAATAAAACCGCGCCCTTCTATAGTAGATATAGACGCATTAATAAAAAAATGTGATTTAATAATAGAGGCTTCACACGTAAATGTTTCCGGAAATATTGCCCAAAAGGCAGTTTTAAATAGAAAAGACGTACTTATTATGAGTACGGGGGGATTGTTAAAGACCCCGGGTATTTTAACAAAGGCCAGACAAAGAGGATGCAATATATATATACCCAGCGGAGCTATCTGTGGTTTAGATGGTTTAAAAGCCGCTTCTATAGGGAAGATCAGGAAAGTGACTTTGACCACACGAAAGCCATTCAGAGGATTAAAGGGGGCGCCGTATTTAGAGAAGAAAAAGATCGATAGAATCCAAAGACAAACTCTTATCTATAGCGGCAATGCTCAAGGTGCGATAGGATATTTCCCAAAGAACGTCAATGTAGCCGCTACTTTGAGTCTGGCAGGTATAGGGCCGGTGCGTACCAAGGTAAAAATAATTAGTTCACCGAAATATAAAAAGAATATCCATGAAATAGAGATTGAAGGCGAGTTTGGAAAGATTTTCACTAAGGCTGAAAATGTGCCGTCGAGGGAGAATCCAAAGACTAGTCAGCTGGCAATATTTTCAGCACTTGCAAAATTGAAAGAGATAGTTTAAGTGAGTCCGCCTGAGGCGGACGTAACTGAAGTGCTCATTAGAGAGAGGAGGTGATATAGGATGGCAGAGAAAGTGATGAAATGCGGTATAAAAAAGCAGAAGGGATATCTTTACTTTATCGACAAAAAAGGAGATATTTCCAGAGCAAAGATGGCGCGCGGCGGAAAGAAGAAGAAAAAAAGAAGATAAGCACAGTGTTTTGACCCCGCACCACTTTCAATTTAGCAACTGCTGATACGAAAGTGGTGCGGGGTGCCTTTTTATGTATGAGAACTTTAGTAATAATCCTACTATTTTCCCTTCTTTTAATATCCCAGATAAATACTATAGTCAGTATAGATTTATGGTGGAATCTCAAGACGGGCGAGCATATTATAAAGAAGCTTGAGATCCCTTATACGGATATCTTTTCTTATACTTTAAAGGGAAGAGATTGGCTTGACCATGAATGGCTTTCGCAGGTCTTCTTCTATATCGTCTTTTCTAATTTTGGCTGGGCAGGGCTTAACATACTCAAGGCCCTTGTCATATCCTCATGTTTTTTTACCCTTCTATTTTTAATCTATTCTAAATACAAAAAGATCGTGTTTGCAGTTTTTTTAATATTGCTTTCTATCCTGGCGTTTGGCTATAGGTCATTTGTAAGGCCCGAGATATTTTCTTATTTATTTCTATGCATATATTTATATATTTTAGAGAAAGAGGAGAAAATGAATCTGTTGCCGTTTTTGCAGATCGTATGGGTGAATCTGCACGGATATTTTATACTGGGCCCTTTGCTTTTAGTTTTGTATGCAATGGGAGAGTTTTTCTCAGGCGATAGAGCCAAGGCCAAAAAATTTCTTATTTATTTTCTGTGGGTGGGGTCAGGTTGTTTTATGAACCCGTATTTTTATAGAGGTGTATTGTATCCTTTCAACATACTGGCGGATGTTTTTACTGGGCAGAGATTATTTATGCGGAATGTGCATGAATTGATGATGCCTATAAAGGCTAGTTTCGGAAAATTCATTTTATTCTGGGTGTTTGCAATATTATCCAGCCTTACATTTATCATTAATCTTAAAAATGTAAAGATTAAGCATGTGTTGATTTTTGCGGCCTCGTTTTTTGCGGCTTATATGGCGGTGAGAAATATGCCTATATTTATATTCCTGGGGATGAGCGTTGCCGGCATAAATCTAAATGAGGCGTCTTTGACGAGAAATGTATCGGAAAAGAAGTATTATATTGTAACTATATTGGTTATAGGTTTCCTTTTATACATGTTCATGTCTGACAAGTACTATGTGATGACAAACCAGTTGGGATTAAGGAAGACCGAATCCGGATTTTCGAGACTTTTAATGCCTTCCGGGGCATGTGATTTTTTAGAGGATAATAAGATAGAAGGACGTATATTTAATACCCTTGATTTTGGGCCGTATATTGGTTACAGGTTTTATCCTGCAAAAAGGATATTTATCGATACGAGGACGGATTTATATAAGGATAGCTTTTATGAACTGTATAGAGGAGCGCAGAATTATCCGGAGGGCTGGCATGAGCTTCACAGGGAATATGGCTTTAGGATAGTTTTGCTGAGACATTTGTTTGGGGGTACAGAAAGAATATTGAGATATTTGTACGAAGATGAAGATTGGAGATTGGTGTATTATGATGATAATTCTTGTGTGTTTTTGAGTGACATACCCGAAAACAAAGAATTTATAAATAAATTTGAGATTGATTTCGAAAACAGGAAATTGTCAGATCCGGATATTAGTTTACAGGTGGCGGGATTTTTTGAGAAGACAGGAGAGATAAGTCTTGCAGAGCAGATTTACATTGAACTATTGAGAGAAGATCCTGAATTTTTAGAGGCAGGGAATAACTTGGCGACTATTTATATAAACAGCAACAGGTTAGATGAGGGTATCGATCTTATAGAGACGTTTTTGGAGCATTATCCTAAGTCAGCCGAGCTTTACGCTAATATCGGGACAGCTTATATTCGTTCAGGTAGAATGGAAACTGGACTTTCGATGCTGGAGAAATCCGCAAGACTTGATCCTTATTTGAGAAAGGCATCATATATGTTGGGGATTGTATATCTTGAGCGTAAGGAGATAGATAGGGCTATGAGGCAATTTATAAAATACTCGCGATTGGATCCTTACAATACAGAGGTCCATAGAATCCTTGGAGATATTTATACGGAAAAAGGGCTTTTAGAAAAAGCTGCATCAGAGTATAATGAGGCAGATGCGTTGGCAGGGCTAAGGCCTTCGGCACTGGAATGATTTTGCCGTCCGCTACGGTTTACGGCTCACTTCTGTGATACGCTAGCGCCTGGATACATGATCGAAGCTCGCCGTAAATCCTTGCGGACTTTTGCCAAAATCTTCCTAATGTGCCGAAGGCCTTAGCCCTGCCAACCAAAAAGAGAACGGAGCAAAATGAAAGAGAAACTTTTTAAATATCTTGAGTCTAATAAGAAAGATGTGGTAGCCCTACTGTCGAAATTGATAGCAATTCCTACCATAAATCCGCCGGGTGAGAATTATGAAGAGATGGTGTCTTTTTTGGAAAGACAATGTAGGGCGTTGGATTTAAATATAAGGAAATATGTTACACCGAAAAGGATGTTAGACAAATTTGGTGTAATGGGAGGGTCTAAGAGGATAAGCCTGGTTGCGGATTGGCCGACCAGAGATAGACATACACTTCACATAAATTCCCATTATGATGTAGTTCCTGCTACGGATAAATGGAAGACACACCCTTTTAAGGCAGTTATAAAAGGAGGAAGGCTTTATGGACGTGGAGCAGAGGACATGAAGGGTAATATATCATGTCTTTTATTCGGCCTGAAGGCAATGAGGGGATGTGGTATAACGCCTAAAGTAAATCTTGAGTTTTCTTTTACACCGGATGAAGAGACCGGCGGGAGGACTGGGCTCGGGTATTTAGTTCATAGGAATCTTGTGAAGGCAGATTATGCGATGAGCGAAGGTTATGCGCAGGATTATGTTTCAATAGGAAACAAAGGTGTTTTGTGGGCTGAAGTTACTGTCGAGGGTTCGGCCAGCCATGCATCTATGCCTCACAGGGGCGTCAATGCCTTTGAGAGAATGGTTGAGTTGGTAAATGAGATGGAAAAGTTAAAGAAGAATATATCCGGAAGAAAGACAAGGTACGATATGAGAGATACTGTCTCAAGGGGTTCGACCTTTGTGATGGGTGGATTATTGAAAGGCGGGATTAAAGTAAATGTTGTCCCTGGAGTAGCAAAATTCAGCATTGATAGAAGATTGATACCGGAAGAAGATGTCGGTGCAGCAAAGAAAGAGATCGAGAGCCTTATTAATAGATTCAACAGGACCTATAGGGATTCAAAGGTACATGTGAAGTTTATGGCAGAAGAAGCCCCGTCTATATCTAAAAAGGATAAAGGATTTTTAAGACTTGTTTCAGATGCTATAAAAATGAGTACTGGAAGAAGCGCAAAGTTTTGCATTATGCCAGGCGCTACTGATATGCGGTATTTTATGCGGAAAGGGGTGCCATGTGTCGGGTACAGTGCAAAAGGCGGTGAAAGCTGGCATAGTGATAATGAGTTTGTGTATATAGATAGTCTTATTGACACAGCGAA
>JAHJHC010000092.1 GCA_018824145.1 Candidatus Omnitrophota bacterium
AGATGAGAAAAAATTATTAGAGCTTTATTCGTCTCAGATTGAAAGAATAAAAAAATTCATAAAAAATACTGGCATAATCACTATCCCTCCGACTCAAGATATACGTGTGAGTTTTACGCCTAAATTCATGAAACCTATCCGTGCCTCTGCTTCTTATTGCTCTCCAATAACAAACAATAGCCGGGAATCCGGATATTTTTACATTACTTCTGAAGTTACGCAGAGTAAAAACACAAAGAAGATCTTCAGCGGAATACATAATGAATATGTCTTTATAACTGCCCATGAAACATATCCCGGTCACCATTTATTGGATTCAATAAGACGCAATATCTCCAATCCTATCAGGCAACAAATAGAATCTCCGTTCTTTTATGAGGGTTGGGCCTCTTATGCGGAAAGGCTTATTGATAATTCCGGATATATAGACGATCCTCGACAGAAGTTATTGGGGCTTAAACGACAGGCATGGAGGGCAGCTAGAGCTATGTTAGATATAGGCACAAGGATAGGAGAGTTGGATTTGAAAGAGGCAGAACTGTTGCTTAAGAATCTGGGTTATGAGTCCAGAATAGTAAAGGCTATGTCAAGACATTACGTGCTTTCACCAGGGTATCAATTATGCTATACTATTGGTAAATTTGAGATTGATAGACTGAAAGAGAAGTTCGTCTCTAAATTTGGGTTGAAGAGATTTCATGACTTTCTTTTACAGGGAGGTCAGATACCTTTTGATTTGATTGAAAAGAGGATGCAGTGCAAGAAGGATTCCTAGGATATCATTCTGAATGGAATATGGGTAGCCCGGGCGGATGGGATTACCAGAGGATGGCTCAAGAGATCGGTAAGCTTGCATGGGACAGGATAAAGAAAAATTGTGATGTTGATATAGATTTAGATTTTGATGATCCGATTTTAAACCCCGTTCCTAATTTTGCCCGCCTTATTTTAAGGGCCCATAAAAAGAACTTTCCGGGCCAAAATCCTAGAATTTGTATAGTTGCTGAGAAAGAGACTTTAGATAAGGTGGGAGAGAATATACGATTTGTCGAATACCTGAATAGTCTTCCCAATGTCAAGGCATGGCTGATAGATCCCACCGAACTAGAACTAAGAAATGGCAAGGTTTATATCGGGAATGATAGGATTACGGCTATCTTTTTAGATTTTAACAATAATGTAATCGTAAAGTTAAAGAAAAAATATAATCTAGATGCCCTCTTGACTGCCATAAAACAGGAGCTGGTTACTAATCCAAGAGGCATGGAGCCTATAGGAGTAAAGGGGGTCTTTGAGGCAGTGACCTTACAGTATAAAGATATACTTTCAGATACTACAGTTGAAAGGACACCTTGGACTAGACAATTTTATCCGCGTCGTACTACAGGACCTAATGGAGAAGATATCCCGGATTTGGTGGAATGGGTTAAGGTAAATTGGGCCAATATTATATTAAAACCGATTCATGGTTATTCCGGTCATGGCATTATAATCGGCTACAAAGAAGATGATAAAGAACATGCTATACAAAATGTTTTGACCTCGGGTGATTATATCGTTCAGGCCTTTATACCTACGGAACTGTGGACAGAGGAATTTCCTTGGATAGATAGAGAAGAGGGGAAGTTATTTATAAAACGCTGGCAGACAGATTTCCGTTGTTTTATAACAGATGTCGGGCTTATAGGTTTTGTGACCAGGTTTGGAGGTATACCGACAAATGTAGGTTCTGGCGGCGGTGTTCAGAGTGCCGCGATTTTACGTTCTAATATACCTCTTTCAGAATCGGTCAAAATAATTAATGAAGCTATTTTAGGGCTGGGTTTTGACTTTATATGGGAATTGCAGCAAGAGCTGGATAAGAAATCCATAGATATGGGTAATGTTTACCTGTTGGGGCCTATTATGAATACTTTAAGGCCGAGGATTATTACCCAGGCCCATATTGATTATTTAAAACAATATGCCCAAAACCTGTGGAAGGATGCCTTAACCTTAGAAAAGTTATACTTGGAAGGAAAACTCGCTAAGTTTGTTCAGATAAGCCCGGAGGAAGAGGAGATTGCCCGTTTCGCCTCATGGAAAGGAAATGCAGCTTTAATAGCATCTGACGGTTTATTCGGATTCAGATAATATGAGCATAAAAAACGACTGGTGGAAGGATTTTTTTAATAAGATTTATCTAATCACTGATGCAAGAAGTGTATTGGATGAACAATTGACTTGTCAGGAGATCGACTTGGTAGAGGATGTTTTAGCTTTAAACAAAAATGACCGTATACTTGATCTTTGCGGCGGTCACGGAAGACATGCTTTAGAGTTAGCCCGTCGGGGCTATCGTGCCCTGACAGTTTTGGATTTTTCAAACTACCTTATAAATTTGGGCAGAAAGGCGTCAAAAAAGGAAGGGAGAAATATAAAATTTGTATGTGGTGATGCCCGTTATAGTGGACTTAAGAGCAAAGATTATTCTGCTATCATCATAATGGCTAACTCGTTCGGATATTTTCTGGACCAGAAAGAGAATATCCGTATTTTAAAAGAGTCATACCGATTATTAGAGAGGGAAGGCAGATTATTATTGGATCTTATCAATCCGGATTGCGTAAAGAATAATCTTGAACCTATCTCTTGGCATGAGGCCAATAAGGATGTGGTTGTTTGCCGGCAAAGAGAACTAAAGAGGAATATTATCAAAGCCAGAGAAATAGTTATATCAAAAAAGAAAGGTTTGCTTAGAGACGGTTATTACTGTGAGCAGATATACAACGGGAATAGGATAACTAATATATTGAATAATATGGGATTCAAGGACCTGTCAATAAAGAAGGATATTTCTTTACATAAACATAAGAAAGATTATGGTTTTTTGACTTCAAGGATGATCGTTACGGGAGTAAAACCCTAGTAGCCCCCAAATAGGACGTCCCCTGTTGGAGCAAAGGGTTTGATTTTATTGGGAGGTTGATTATATGGCGGGATTTTTGGATAATTTCAGAAAAAAGGTGGTTTCTTCGATTTGGAAGGATGGACCTGAAGAACGGAAGGTAAAAGATATAGATGATAAGATTGCACTGGGAGTATTATTATGGGTTGTGGCCGAGGCAGATGAGAAATTCCTTCCGGAAGAAGAGAAGAAGATAAGGGAGATACTTAGTTCTTATGCCAAGATTTCAGATGAAGATATGTTGTATGTTATGAATTCGATCAAGGAGGCCGCTAAAGAAAGAATAGATATGTACCATTTTACTCATGAAGTAAGCCAAGACTTATCTTATAATGTTAAGGTATCGATTATAGAAAGGCTTTTTAGTGTTGCATGTGCTGATAAAGATCTGGATGATAACGAATATGAAGTGATAAGGAAGATATCAGGTTTATTTAATCTGACACACAGTGATTTTATTAATGCCAAGATAAAGGTTAAAAAGGAGTTTGGGTTAGATACTGCCGGTCTTTAGATGAGGATTACTAGCATAAAGATAAAAAAGGGCCTTTTAATTTTATCCTGGGCATTATATGATTTATCCAATCAATTTTTTGCCTTAAATGTAGTAAGTTTATATTTTCCCCGCTGGTTAATTATAGAAAAAAAATCCCCTGAAATCCTTTACAGTTTATGTTTCGGGATATCTCTCTTTTTTGTCGGTATTTGCGCTCCTGTTTTAGGGGCGATTTCAGATGTAAGCGGAAGGCGTAAAGAGTTCCTTGCTTTCTTTACTTTGCTTTCTATTATATTTACTGTGTCTTTGGGGTTGGCTACAAATATATTTTGGGCCCTGGTATTTTTTGCTATAGCAAATTTTGGTTGCCAGGGCGCAGTGGTTTTTTATAACGCTCTAATGACGGATGTTGCCCCTAAACATAGGATCGGATTTGTCTCTGGGTTGGGGAGGATGTTTGGTTATAGCGGCGCGATCTTGGCTTTATACACGATTAAACCGGCAATCCTGGGCTATCAGAAGGCCTTTATTTTTACAGGCATGTTGTTTTTAATTTTTTCTTTACCTTGTATAGTTTTTGTAAAAGAAAAGTCGCCTAAATATAGAACCGGAATATTTTATTTTCTGGAAAGGGAAAAGTTGTTAGAGGCCTTTAGGCGATTACGGACAACTATTTTTGATATTTCTAAGTTGGCAGAGCTTAAGGATTTTTTAAAGGCCTCATTTTTTGGATTGTGTGCAGTCAATGCAATTATACTTTTCATGTCTATTTATGCTGGTAAGGTCTTTGGCTTGAAAGAAGGGCAGATTGTGAATCTTATAGCTTTTTCCACTATTTTTGCCATAGTAGGTAGTATATTTTCCGGTTTTATAAGCGACATTATAGGGTATAGAAAGTCTCTAATAGGAATATTCTTCCTCTGGGGAATTTGTTTTCTGGGAGGAGGGCTACTTAAGCCGCCTTTTCACTGGTTGATTGGGGCATTGGCAGGTATAAGCTTGAGTTCTACCTGGGTGGTTTCCCGTGCCATGGTTATAAAGATTGTACCCGAGGATAAGATCGGCGAGGCCTTTGGTTTATTTAATTTAGTGGCCTATATCTCAGGAATAGTTGGTTCGATGTTTTATGGAACAATTATCTTATTTTTTTCTCATTTAGGAGAAATAGGATATCGGTTGGCCTTGCTTAGTTTGACTTTATTTATCGCTATTGGCATGAGTTTTCTTTTAAAGATGGGTAAGTCTGTAAGGGGTATTTAGTGTTGTTTATGGTGTTTTCCTACAAGGATACGAGCTATTTTTTCTTCAACTTTTGGATGCAATAAAACTATTAAGAGCCCTCCGATAATATTACCAATTGTTACTGGGATTAGATTATTGAACATCGTGGAAAAACCTGATATGAATTCACCTTTTACCATAAGCCCTGCGGGTAAAAAATACATATTGGCGACAGAATGTTCGTATCCTGACGCAACAAAAGCCATGATTGGAAAATAGATCCCGAATATCTTGCCTGTAACTGTTCTGGAAGCAATAGACATTATTACTGCCAGACACACGAGCATGTTACACAAAATTCCCCGGCACAGCGCCTCCGTAAAACCCATGTCTAATTTACCTTCGGCAATGTTAGTTGCAACAGTACCCATTGCTGTTAAACTACCATTGCTAATAAGTAAGCCTGAAGAAAATACTAACCACGCAATAATCATAGCGCCTATTAGATTACCAAAGTAAACAATAAGCCAGTTACGCATGACCTTAAGGAAAGAATATTTCCGATATATAAAGCCTATGGTCATAAGGATATTGCCTGTAAAGAGCTCTGAACCAGGGATAAGCACCAGCATAAGGCCGACACTGAAAACACTTCCGGCTAAAAACCTTGCCAGCCCTGCATCCAGTGTGCCTCCGCTTAATACAGCTATAGCAACATTAGCACCAAAGGCAATGTATATGCCGGCCAAAATCCCGAATATTAATAACTCGAATATTGTAGCGCTTGCCTTTTTCTCGCCGATATCGCTTAAGGTCTGTGATATTTCTAATGGGGTCAGGAAAAGATTATCCATATTTTAACTCCTTGAATGATTTTAGGATAGTTTCATATAAATTGCAAGTGGTTTTTTGGGGACACACCCCATTTTTCTTAAAAGAAAAATGGGGTGTGTCCCCTTTCTTTTTCCTAAACCTTGTGGTAATATACTAGCGGGTAATTGATATGAAACAGAGTCTGAAAAAAGAACTTAGTTTATTGGATATCTTCTGCGTTGCTACCGGCGCAATGATTAGTTCGGGGTTATTTATCCTGCCGGGATTGGCGTTTAGTAAGGCAGGGCCTGCAGTAATCTTATCTTATATCCTAGCCGGTGTTTTATGTATTCCTACCTTAATGAGTAAAGCAGAATTGATCACAGCAATGCCTAAGGCAGGGGGGGATTATTTTTATATCATGCGGGGATTCGGTCCTCTGTTGGGAACAATGGGTGGTTTCAGCTCTTGGTTTAGCTTAAGTCTAAAAGGTGCATTCGCATTAGTAGGTATGGGTGCCTATTTAAGCATAATAACTAATATTCCGTTAAATATAATTGCCGTGTGTTGCTGTCTATTATTCATTATTCTTAACTTATTAGGTATAAAAGAAGCTGGTAAGATTCAGGTAGGTTTAGTTATAGCACTTTTAGGTATACTTTTAGTCTATATTGGGTGGGGTTCAAGATCAGTGAATTTGTCGAATTTTTCCCCGTTTTTCGCTAAAGGTGTCGGTTCTATTTTTACTACAGCAAGCTTTGTATTTATATCTTATGGAGGGTTGACTAAGGTAGCAGCCTTAGCTGAAGAAACAAAAAATCCCGGCAGGAATTTGCCTTTAGGAATGATATTATCTATTTTAGTTACATCCATTGTGTATACTCTAGTTATTTTTGTAACTATAGGGGTTTTAGATTCTGAGAATTTAAAAGGGACTCTTGTTCCCATATCTTTAGGTGCAGGTTCATTCGGCGGTAATTTTTTTCAAGGTGTGATAAGTATAGGCGCGTTTTTAGCATTTATCTCTACGGCAAATGCAGCAATAATGACTGCCTCTAGATACCCATTGGGTATGAGCAGAGACAAGCTTATGCCTGGTTATTTTCAGAAAATAAGTCCGAAATCTAATACTCCATATATTGCCATTCTTTTTACCGGTTCATTCATGATATTGACGCTTCTTTTTTTAAAATTGGAATTATTAGTTAAGGTTGCCTCAAGTATCCTGATCTTACTTTATATCTTTGCGAATTTAACACTTATTTTATTCAGAGAAAGTAAAATCTTAAGTTATAGGCCTAAATTTCATTCGCCTTTTTATCCTTATCTCCAGATAATAGGGATAGTAGGAGGACTCTTTCTTCTGATAGAGATGGGGACGTTTATTGTCTTCTTGACTATGATTTTCCTTCTGCTGGGATTTATTTGGTATAAATGCTATGCAAAAGAACACTCAAGCCAAGATTCAGCTCTTATATATGTTTTAGAAAGGCTTGTGGCTAAGGACAAAGAATTCGCTTCGGATAATCTCCTTACAGAACTAAAGGATATTGTTCTGCATCGGGATAAGGTCACTGAAGATAGATTCCATAGATTGATTGAAGAGAGCAAGGTATTAGATATAGACGAACCTTTGAAGATGGACGATTTTTTTAGGAAGGTTTCAGATATATTTGGAAAAGAATTAGGGTTGGATCCAGCAGTGTTATTTGGAAAATTTGCAGAAAGAGAAAAAGAGTCTAGTACAGTATTGCGGAAAAGACTTTCTATACCCCATATAGTTATTGATGGTAAATCTATATTTAAGATTATGTTAGTCCGGGCCAAGGCAGGGATTATTTTCCCTGAAGATAAACTCGCTCATATAATATTTGTCCTTATAGGCTCTTCTGACGAACGCAATCTCCATTTGAAGGTATTAGCTAGCATAGCGCAAGTTACTCAAAATCCCGAATTTGATAAGAAATGGTTCGAGGCGAGAAATGAAGATGAATTGAAAAATATCGTGCTTTTGGCTGAGAGAAGGAGGATGGTGTAGGATTATAGATTATTTTCTCAAGAATTGTTTTTCGAATACACCGTCTTTTATTTCAATCACTGTAGGTCTTCCGTGAGGACAGGTGAAAGGGTCGTGACATTTTACTAATTGGTCGCGCAAAAACTGTGCTGCTGGAGGGGCAAGCTTATCCCCTGCCATCAAAGAGTTACGACAGGCGTGTCGTGCTACTAGAGCCATATCAAATCGTTTTACATCTTCAGTGGAGATAATGTTGCGGAGAGCGATCTCCGGATTTTTTATTAGCTGGGGATGGGTATGTAGCGCAATGTTATCATTGTCCCAGAGTGTGGTTTCCAGTCCTATTTTTTCCAACATAACTTTAGAATTTTCCCATGCGAGCTTCTCTTGAGGGGAAAGCTGTACTACAAAAGGAGTGAGTAATCGTTGTATTTCAATGTGCTTGGATTCTATTTGCCGGATTAATTTTTCGTAAGTGACACGTTCCTGTGCAGCATGTTGGTCAATTACCAGTAAGGATGAACTGGATTCGAATAATAGATATTTATTTAAGAAAGACCCGATGTAATGTGCTTGGGTAACTTTGTGTTTTAAATCATCCTGTTCCCGCGGGAGAGCGGGATTTTCTTTTGAAAAGATGAATTGTTCTTCGCTGGCCCCGTTATATTTTCCCTGGCTAGTTTCACGCATTACAGCATCGGTAGTCCGGGTTTTAAAGGATTTTTTATTATATGAAAAGAGGCTCTCTTGCATTTCTTTTGCTTTTCCGTGAGACATTAATGTGTCTTCACATAAGGTCCGCAATAGAGGTGCTAACATTGACTCATTCTTTATCTTTATCTCCCGTTTCGTAGGATGGATATTGACATCTAAATCTTCCGGGGGGATGGTAATATATAGACAAAAGAATGGGTGCACATCTGCAGGAAAAATAAGCCTGTAGACTTGGTTTAAATGAAAGCTTAAGAAATGATTCTGCACAGGGCGGTTATTAACAAAGATAAACTGCATATTTTTTCGTACCCTTTGAATATTTATGTCTCCTAAGAGAAGCTGTACAGTGATATTCTTATCAGGAAAATCCTCTTTTCTTTCAAGAATATTTTCTGGTTTTAGATTTAATGCCTTTGCAATACGGTTTATTTGATTTACTTCAGGAGATAGGTTCACTATGCTTTTACCGTTGTGGTTGAATATGAATCTCTGGGTAGGGTCTAAAAGTGTATAGGGCATGAAGATATTCAGAATTTGTTGTAGTTCGGCCGTATCAGTTTTAAGGAATTTTTTTCGTGCAGGTGTATTAAAAAAGAGTTCTTTTACTTCTATTTGAGTGCCTTCAGGCATGCTTACAGGAGATAAATTTTTCTTTTCACCGCCGCGCAGGTGTATCTCCCATCCGGTCTGGCTGGATTTCGTCTTAGAGTGTAGAATCACGTCTGAGATAGCTGCGATACTATAGAGAGCTTCTCCTCTGAATCCCAGGGATTTGATTGCATAGAGGTTAGCTATATTTTGTATTTTACTGGTAGAATGTCTCTGGAATATCTTTTCTATATCATCAGGTTCAATGCCTGTGCCTGTGTCTTTTATATGGATAGAAGTTTTCCCTGCCTGTTTCAGTGCTATTTCTATGCTTTTCGCCTGGGCGTCAATCGCGTTTTCTATCAATTCTTTTACAACAGATGCAGGACGTTCAATAACCTCTCCTGCGGCAATTTTAGTGACTATTTCAGGGGGTAAGATGTGTACTTTAGACATGGTAATTTAGCAGCGCATGGCGCTGCGGCTACACTTTTTTTTCCACTCGTTGATTTTTTGTAGGGCCTCGAGCGGTGTAAGAGAATCTGTATCCAGGGATTCAATTTCGTCTTTAATCTCTTTCATTGTGCTATTATTTGAATCAGAGAACAATGAGAATTGTATCTCTTTCATGGATTTCCTGCGGATTTTGTCTTCCAGGTTGCCGTGTATTTCTAATTGAGTGAGAATCTCTTTCGAGCGTTTCAAGACTTCTTTTGGTATCCCTGCTAATTTCGCCACATATATTCCATAACTGTCATCAGTCCCGCCGGGGATAATTTTATGTAAGAAGATAACTTTATCTTTCCATTCTTTTACTGCGACATTATAATTTTTAATTCCAGAATAATCTTTTTCGAGAGAAGTAAGCTCGTGGAAATGTGTTGCAAAAAGTGTCCTTACCTTTTGGGATTGCAGGCTTTCTGCTATTGCCCATGCAAGGCTTAAACCGTCAAAGGTGCTTGTGCCACGGCCTACCTCGTCCAATATGACTAAGCTGCGTGGTGAGATATTATTGAGGATTTCAGCAGTCTCAGACATTTCTACCATGAATGTACTTTGCCCCTTACTTATTTCGTCGTGCGCTCCGATACGCGTGAATATCTTATCTACTATACCTATACGTGCAGAATGGGCAGGGATGAAACTTCCGCTTTGCGCCATTATAATCAAAAGCGCAACCTGGCGTATGTAGGTGGATTTGCCTGCCATGTTGGGGCCGGTTATAAGAAGTAAATGGTTTCCAGAGCAGTCCAGGAGTGTATCGTTTGGAATAAATGCTTCAGACACAGTGTGTTCTACTACAGGGTGCCGGCCGTCGTTTATTAAGATGGTTTCCTCGTCGCTTATTTGGGGTGCAGTATATCCGGGTAAGAGGGCAAGGAGGCTTAATGAATATATGATATCGAGAGTTGCTAAGCTCAATGAGAATTGATGAAGTAGTAAGGAGTTATCAAGAATTTTTGTCTCCAGATCCAGCAGGAGTTCTTTTTCTATTTTTAATATATTCTCTTCAGCAGTGAGCATCTTTTCTTCAAATTCCTTAAGCTGCGGCGTGATAAAACGCTCGGCATTAACGAGGGTTTGTTTACGTATATATTCAGGGGGCACAAGATGCAAGTTGGGTTTAGTGATTTCTATATAGTATCCAAATACATTATTGAATCCTATCTTGAGAGAGTTAATTTTTGTCCTTTTGATCTCCTCTCTTTGCAGGTTTTGGAGGTAAAGTTTACCGTTTTCTTGAATGTTTCGTAACTCATCGAGTTTTTCGTGGTAACCTTTGCGGATGGTTTTGCCTTCTGGATGGGAGAGGACTAGGTCAGGGTTAATCGCGTTTTCTAGGAGGTTTCTTATGTCGGGCACATCTTCGATAGAAAATAGGCTATTTTTTTGTGCCAGCGGCGCAATTATTTTTTGTATTTGGGGTAGCTTCGAAAGGGTGTTACGTAAGGCTAGCAGGTCTCTAGCATGCGTATAGCCGCAGCTTATGCGTGAAAGATTTTTTTCTATGTCAGGTATGTTGCGTAGAATTACGCCTAACTCTTCCTGGATACCAGGCGTATCTTTAAGTAATGTTATTGCCTGTTGACGCTGTAAGATTTTCGACGGATTTTTAAGAGGATGATATATCCAGTGCCGTAGTTTTCGTTTTCCCATGGGAGTAAGGGTGCGGTCAATATTATCTATTAATTTTTCAAGCTCCAGGCCATAAGTAGCTGCAGGGGAGATGAATACGTAATCCGTGTCTTGGTAAAGAGATAGTTTATCTATATGGCGCATAGGTTGTTTGTGCATTTCTTTCAGATATTCAATTAGCGCGCCAGCGCTTGAAGTGGCCTCTAGCATATCATCGATTCCGAATCCCTTAAGGGTGTATGTGCCAAAATGTTCTGTAAGGGTCTTTTTCGCAATATCAAGATTAAAACACCAATCTTGGAAAGGACTTAATATAATATTTTTTATCTTTAAAAGTGGATGGTTGAATAGGGCTCTTATTTTTTCCTCTTCATTGGCAGGAAATATACATTCATAGATTGAAAGTTTAGAGATTACTTCAATTACCTTATGAATGTCCGAATATTGGTTTGCCTGTATAGCGCCGCTTGTAGTGTCTGTAAAAGCAATCCCTATTGTATTTTTATTCGGGCCTATAGTAAGGAGATAACGGGAATCATTAGTATTCTCATCGATAAATGTCCCTGAGGTTATTGTGCGTATGATATCACGTTTTACAAGACCCTTGGCTTGAGCGGGATCTTCGACCTGCTCACATATAGCGACCTTTAACCCTGCTTTAATGAGTCTTGATATGTAGGAGTCTGCTGCATGGTATGGGATACCGCACATGGGGATTCTCCCTGATTTTCCTGCACTGCGTGAGGTGAGGACAAGGTCTAGGATACCGGATGCCTTTTTTGCATCATCATAGAACATTTCATAGAAATCACCCAGACGGAAGAAAAGGATGGAGTCCTTGTGTTTTGACTTGATATCGTCATATTGTTTAAGCATAGGGGTGAGATTTTCCATATGTTTATATTTATAGCATAAAATTGCTTGAAAGTGAACAGTTAATTTGGCCCAGAAATAGAGCCAGAAGGAGGTTTGTTCGCTCAGCTGAAAATTTTCCACCTTCGCCAAGCAGCTTTCGCGCTGGGCTTCGGCGGACCGCCTTTTATTCCGCATTTTGGCGGGGCCGAAAAAACTTCACCGACACCAAAATGGTGTCGGTTCGAACAGTTTTCGGCCTTTTTGCCTCATAGAATGTGGAAAAAAAACCGCCAAAATGCGGAATAAAAGGCTAAATTTTCAATTCGCTCTCAAACCTCCTTCTGGCTTATCTTACAGAGAGATAAAGGTCTATCCCCTTAGTTGTCTCTCTGCGTCGATTATATCGCGATTTATAAGATGTATTACTTTTTTTGCTTTATTTTTGAATTCCGGAGATACAGGTGTGTCTATCAATTCGCGTAATATCTGTATAGCCATCCTGAAGTGCCTTATTATTTCACCTTCATCTTCATTGGCATAATGTAAGATCTTATCGAATTCTTCTCCCCTCATCCATGCCTCGATGCATAGAGATAGATGGTAAAAATAATTCTTACTTGGAGGTTTTATTTTAAAGCTTGTTTCAAATCTTTGGATTTGAGAAAGGATGTTGTCTGTCATATTGTGTAATGATTTCACGTTTTTACTTAATCTTGGCATTGAGCTGGATTTCCTTGGTTCGAATACAAGGGCTACACATAGGATCCCGAGTTCGGTTTCAGAGAGATTGTCCAGTATCCCCCTCTCGTAAAGTTCGGAAAGAGAAAGTTCGTATCCATAAATGTTACTCGCAAAATCCCCCTTTTCCGTGAGCTGGTTTTTCTTAATATAACCGAGCTCTTTTAGTATTTTTACCTTTAAGTGAAGGAGATTTAAGGCCTTTCTTCTGAATTCTTTTTTTGCCTGAAAGTAGTGAAAAGAGAGGCCATAGATATCATATAACTTTTCCCCGTATTTTCTGTAAAGGTTGAGTATGGTTGCGTAAGAGGCATTGAATCTACTTTGGACCTTTTCAGGTTGGCCGTAGATTATCTTATGTAATTCCTGGAATGTAATATAATGGGGATTTATACGGCTGTAGACGAAACCCTCTTTATCTATCCCGCGGCGTCCGGCCCTGCCTGCCATCTGGTAGAAATCACGGGTCTTAAGGGAGCTGAAGGAATTGCCGTAGAATTTTCTGAGCTCGTCAAAGATGACTGTTCGGGCAGGCATATTGATTCCAAGCGCAAAGGTCTCAGTCGTAAATATAACTTTGATGAGTTTAGACGTAAAGAGCCGTTCAATCACTTCTTTTAGAGTGGGCATCATGCCTGCGTGGTGATAGGCGATGCCTCTTTTAATAAGAGGGAGGATAAATTGAGCGCTCTTATCGTTTATAAGGTCAAACCGTTCGCACAATTTATTGTATAACTCTATTATATTAGATTTTTCTTCCTCGTTTAAAAAGTCAAATCTGGCCATTTCATCCGCAAGATATTCGCATCTTTTCCTGCCGAAGACAAAATATATGCAAGGGAGTTTATTGTTTTCAGAAAGATGTTTTATTAGAGAGGTGGGCCTATTTGGTTTTATATAGCCGTGTTTTGGGAATCTCCTTCCGCGATAGTAGTAAGACTTTTGTGTCTTATAGGCAAGTGTGTTTACTTTATGGATGCCATCGACAATTTCGCCTTGAGTCTGGTAAAAGAAATGTAAGGGTACCGGCCGGTTTTCTTCCTTTACTATCTTTAGAGACCTTTTATGTATAGACTGGACCCATGCGGATATTTCGTCTATGTTAGGTATTGTAGCTGAAAGGGCCAAGACTTTCATGTGATTTGGCAGGAATATTAATGATTCTTCCCAGACAGTGCCGCGTTCATAGTCATCCAGATAGTGGACCTCGTCGAATATTATCCAGGAGTAGCTGTCGAGGTTTTGTGTTTCTTCCAGCACCTTGTTCCTGAATATCTCAGTAGTCATGATGAGGCAGGGTGCAAAAGGATTAATGCTGACGTCTCCTGTAAGGATGCCGATTTTATCCGGAAAGCGTTCGTTAAAATCGCGGAATTTCTGGTTGGAAAGGGCTTTTATGGGAGCTGTGTATATTACCTTTTCTCCCTTTTCTATGCAGTCTGTTAAGATATATTCAGCTATAGCAGTCTTGCCAGCCCCTGTGGGCGCAGAGACTATGACCGAGTGGTTGTTTTTTATGTAATCAATAGCCTTTTGTTGAAATGGATCATAAATCATGTAACTATTCTATACTAAAAGAGCTATAAATCCAATTGAAAAACAACTATGTGGATTTAGTAATTTACCCTTTACAAATTATAGGAAATTTGGTTAAATATACATATGTTGTATTTTGTGTCTATGATAGAGCATG